>NZ_PVUE01000004.1 GCF_003003235.1 Antricoccus suffuscus | reverse complement strand
GGTGTCGTGCTCTACCTCGGCCGGGCGCAACGGCTCGCGACCGCGAGCCAATACATCGCGCTGGTCGCGCGGGACGGCGGCTGCACCTTCCCCGGCTGCCACACGCCACCGGAATGGTGCCAAATCCACCACGTCACCGCGTGGCGAGACGGCGGCCCGACCGATATTGATGACCTGACTCTCGCGTGTGGCTATCACCACCGTGAATACGAGGACCGCGGCTGGGAATCAGTCATGATCAGCGGACTGCCGCACTGGCGACCGCCGGCGTGGATCGACCAGACCCGTACCCCGGTCCTACACCACCGCATCACCCTCAACAACAGACGCGAATGACGCAGGGGTCCGCATTACGTTTGGCTGCACCGTTTCACCCCGCTATACCTTGGCGTGTGGGTAGGCTGCGGCCCTGCTCTGAAAGTCCAGAATGCTCGGATTGATGATCACGCCGTCCTTGATCTCGATCGCCCTGCGGATAGTCTCATCCGCCTCCCGGGCCCGCCGACCGTCGAGCACTGTGCGCAGATACGGCAGGAGTGCGTCGCTGATCTCCCAGGTCGCAGATGCCCACAGTAACGACGGGCTGTGGTCGACCCCGTAATAGGTGACGTGGTCACCGACGGTGAACGTCGGCTCGGCGAACGTCGTCGGGCGCGCCCAACTAAAGCCCATGCCTTCGTCACACGACACGTCGACGATCAGAGTCCCTGGCGCGACGTCAACCAGATCCTCGGCGTCGAGGAACATCAGCGGCGCTTCCGGCTTCTGCAGCACACAGTTGACGATGATGTCGTGATCGCCGAGGAACGCCGGCAGCGCTTGACGGCTCCCGTCGCGGAGAATCGCCTCGCTTCGCCGCGGCGCAGCCTGATCGTGCTCGAACTGGACGATCTGCGCGGAATGGATCGGTGAGGCGACAGCGTTGACGCCTCGCTCAGTCAGCACGTCGACGTCGGTGACTCCGTGCGCGGCGAGCACGGTGACGGCGCCCCGGGCGGTCGCCCCAAACCCGATCACCGCGGCGCGCAGTCGGCGACCGTAGTCACCGGTGACCCCGACAGTCTGCATCGCGTGCAAGACCGAGCAGTAGCCGGCAAGCTCGTTGTTCTTGTGGAATACATGCAGGCTGAACCCGCCGTCGGCGGTCCAATAGTTCATCGCTTCGAATGCGACGAGGGTCAGCTTGCGGTCGATCGCGACCTGGGTGAGTTCGGTGTCCTGGACGCAATGCGGCCACCCCCAGAGAATCTGCCCCTCACGCAGCTCGGCCAGGTCTTCCTTCTGTGGTTTCGGCAGTAGGATCGCGTCGCACTTGGCGATCAACTGCTCCCGAGTAAGGATTCCTCCGACGTACGGCGCGAGCTTGTCATCGCTGAGACCGAACTGTTCGCCGTACCCACTCTCGATGTAAATCCGCGCCCGAAGGTCGGCGTCGATTCTCTGAAAATGATCTGGATGAATCGGAAGTCGTCGCTCGTCGGGTTTGCGCGAACGGGAGAGTATTCCGAGGCTGAGTTGTTCCACTGTTGCCCCTTATTGTTATCGCCTGTCTATCACAACGACCGAACCTCAATTCCTGTCGCACGACAGTCGAATCCTGGGTGGGCGTGGCGGGATGGGCTAGGTTTAAATCTATGCCAGCAACGAGCAGTCGGCTCGACAGGATCGCCAGACCATGGCATTTGCTGACCGCTCTGGTCAGCGCGCTCTCACTGATAGTTCAAGTGGTCCTCGTGATTCGCGGCGTCAACGTTCTCGCCGATGAATCCGGCCAGATCGCCCCGGTCGGAATCCGGATCCTTCGGTTCTTCAGCTACTTCACGGTCCAGTCCAACATCCTGGTCATCATCACTTGTCTCGCGCTTGCCGCGGCACCACAGCGCGACGGCAAAGTGTGGCGCGTGCTGCGGATCGACGCGCTGGTCGGCATCACGGTGACGCTCATCGTCTACCACTTCGCACTTCGGCCGATACTCGACCTGCACGGCATTTCAGCGGTCACCGATATCGGCTTCCACTACGTCACGCCGCTCCTCGCGATCATCGGATGGATGCTGTTTGGCCCACGCCACCGGATCGACCGCGACACCGTCGCATGGTCCCTCCTATGGCCGGCGCTCTACTTTGCGTACTCGCTTATCCACGGCGCAATCTCCGACTGGTATCCGTATCCGTTCGTCGACGTCGGCGTGATCGGTTATCTCGTCGCACTGCGCAACGTCGTACTCGTCTGCATTCTGTTGGCCGCGATCGGCGCACTCTACGTCTACGGCGACCGTAAGCTCCCCGTCACCTCGGTCAGCCGACGCCGAGGCCGATGAAGGCGCCAAGCTCGGCCAAGGCGGTCGGCGTACCGGGGAGATAGTCGGTCAAGGCCTCGGAGCGTACGACGTAGGCGCACCACTGTCCGCGCGAAATCGCGACATTAGTGCGATTGCGCGAGAGCAGGAACTCCATGCCGCGGGGGACATCGACGCGACTGGACGCCGTCATCGACACGATCACGACCGGCGCCTCTTGGCCCTGGAACTTGTCGACCGTCCCCACTTTCGTTTTGTCGAAGCCCGCACTGGCAAGCGTGCTGCGCAGCAACGCCACCTGCGCGTTGTATGGCGCGACAACCAGCACGTCGGTCGACTCAAGCGGCCGGGTGCCATCGTTGGACCGCCAGAGTCTACCGACCAGCGATCGGATGAGCTCGACGGTAACTTCGGCTTCCTCCACCGACTGAACCGAATTGCCCCGGTGCCCCAGGCGAACAACGTGCAAGCCGGGTTCGACGCCATCGAGCGCGCGGGCGTCGGTCACGTCGGTTTGCGAGCGTAGGTTGCTTTCGTACGACAACCGCGACACCGGCTTACACAGCGCCGAATGCATGCGCCACGTGCGTTCGAGGAAGTAGCCGAGCGCTTTGGGGAGGGTCTGGTGGCCGCCGGCCAGCCAGCCCAGCGCGGACTGGTCGACCGGCTCCGGATGTGTCCCTTGACTTACCTGCGGCAGTTGCTGCGGGTCACCGAGCAACAGCAGTCGTTCGGTGGACACCGACACCGCGAGGGTGTTGGCGAGCGCGAACTGGCCGGCCTCGTCGATCACCAGGAGGTCAAGCGCGGCGCGCGGCACATAGTTGGCGTTGGTGAAAGTCCACGCGGTCCCACCGAGCAGGAACCCGTCGGATCCCCTGCCCGCTATGTAATCCGGTATCGCCTTGCTGTCCAGCACCTGCCAGGCATGCGGCTCGAGGTCCGAAGCGCGAGCCGGTTTCGCGACCGCGTCGGGGTCCAAGCCTGCCTCGATCGCGGCATCCAACACGTTTTCCACGACGGCATGCGACTGTCCGACGACGCCGATTCTCCAGCCGGCCTCCACCAGCTCCTTGACCACCCGCGCCGCGACGTAAGTCTTGCCAGTGCCGGGAGGGCCTTGCACGGCGAGATAGGAATGATCGAGCCGGCGTACTGAGTCTGTGATCGCTGCTACGTAGTCAGAGTCGACAACTTCCGCCAGATGGCCTCCGGTGGTCCTGGGCGGTCGTTGACGGAGGATGTCGAGCGCCGGATGTTTGGGCAATGTCGGCAGGCCGCCGACAAGGCTCTCCGCGAACTCCTTGAGAGCGGTCTGCAGCGGCGCGGCGGGCACAAAACTCTTAGCGAACAGCGCCATCGGCAGCTCGTCGTATTCGGCACACTCGGCGGCGAGCTTCTCCTCAATGACGACCACGTCCAGGCCGTCACTGTCGACACTCAGGCTGATGACAGTTGCGCTTCGTCCCACGCCGCGGAGCGCATCCTCATAGAGCTTCATGCCAGCCGGAATCGCCTCATATATGCATTCCACCGTCGCACCCACGACGATCGCCGTACCAGGCTCAAGACTCCCGGCCAGGCGGAGCACGCGGTACGGCGCCTTGCGGCCCTCCTTCACCCACGGCGCCTCGACCGACACCTGACCATCGGACGCGACGAGCGCGTCCCGCTTGCCCAGCCACTCGTCCGGCGGGCTCTGCAGGCGATCAAAGTATTCCCACCAGTACGGTTTGTTCTCACGTTTGTGGTAATCGATGCTGGCCGCGACCATGGCGATCGCCTGCTGCTCCGGAATGCGCGCGCCCAGCTCACCGGTGTGCGGCTCGAACTTCGCCACCAGGGCGGCGTTTTCTTCCATACTCGCCGCCGGATCGCTCTCCACCCGGGGCAAGTATGTCGTATCGCCACGGCTCGCCTCGAGCTCGCCAAGTAGCCAGTCACGCAACCGCCAGGTCGACAGGCAGTCGTACTCGTTGTAGTCGGCGATCCCGTGCAGCAGATCGGCCGCCCGCGCCGCGTCGCCGGCGTCCTTGGCCTCGATGTATTCGTGGTAAACCAAGATCGACTCGCTCGCCGTGGCGACACCTTCGCGCAGGTCGGAACCCATGTAAAGCGGCTCGAGCTTCTTGATGCTGTACGACGGCTGCGACACGCGCACGCTCTGCCGAACCGTGGCGTAGAGGTCGACCAACACCCCTTCGCGCAGCAGCTGATCGACGGCGTCCTCGCCAACGCCGTACCGGCCAGCCAATCGCAACAGCGCGGACTTCTCGTACGCCGCGTAGTGATAGATGTGCATATCGGGGTAGATAGCGCGCCTTTTCTCGACGTAGTCAAGGAAGTCGAGCAGCGCCTGCTTTTCCTCGGCACGGTTGTGCGCCCAGAACGGCACGAACGTCCCTTTCGGATCCTCACTCGGCTCGACGACCCCGAAGAGGTATTCCAGTCCCCATTCGTGCGCGCCGTCGTCGGTCCACATCGGGTCGCCCTCGAAGTCGAAGAAAATGTCGCCCGCGTCCGGCTCGGGCAACGCGCGGATCGCCGTCTCGTCGTACACCTCTGCGACGACCTCACCGGTCGATCCGTCCGGCGGTGACTGGCGGACCTGCAGCGCCGCCTGAGCTCGGAGCGTATCCAGCGTGCGGCCGGGGATGCCTTCGACCGCGCTGTCACTGGCGGCGAGGTCGTCGATTGTGACGATGCCCGCCGCATGCAGTCTCGCCCGCTGGCTCAGCCGCAGCCCGGCGACGAGGACGACATCACGATGGGCCTCGACCTCGACCTCGCAGCGATCGCATCGCCCGCACGCGGCGTACGCCGGATCACCCCAGTTGATCGCGGTTCCGCCCGCCATGTGGTCATCAAGCAGTCTCTGGAGCTTGTCGCGCCGCTCGCGATAGACCGGCAGCAGATCGACGAGCTCGTGGCTGCTCTGGGTCTGGTCGCCGAGCAGCAGGTGGACCTCGGGTGCCACCGCGATGCCGGCCTGCTGGAGCTGATCGGCGTACGCCGCGAGCTGCAGCAGCGCGTTGACCTTGACGTGCCGGGCGAGCTTGGTGTCCCACACGGCGTATGAACCATCCTGTTGCTTGCGCAGGAAGTCGGCGAAACCGGCGAGCCTGCCATCGAAGAACGTCGCCTGTGCGACGACGTCGGCACCCTCGCGAAGCACCTCAAGGGTCTTGTCGCGCGCCTTCTCGTACTGCGCCCGATTCTTCGGCCGACCAACCGACAGATAGACGCCCCGCCTGGTCGCCGCATCGAAGACGCCGTACTCCGAGGTAAGTCGGTCAAGCTCGCGCTTCTCATGGGCATTGCCGAGGTCGGCGATCCTGGCGAGGAACTTGTCCTCGGTGGATTCCACCTTCGCGATCCACCCGAGCCGCTCGTCCAACTCGCGCAGCAAACCGAACTCGCACTCGGCGGACTTCGCCATGTCCGTCGCGCTGTAGACGATCGTGCCATCCATCAAGAACAAGGTGTCCCCCTTCGATGCCTTGACGGTAACAAGGAGGGCCGACAGTCGACGGGTTCTGTTCACCGACTGCGCCGGCACGGATTGACATCGCGTGGTCAGACATCGGACTCAGGTTCGTGTTACGGCGCAGTGATCTGGCAGAGTGGTGCCATGTCTGAGAGCGCCGCGGAAACCATCGATAAGATCGTCGACCAGTTAGGCGACTGGCGCGGTGAGATGCTGGCACGCATTCGGGACCTGATCAACCAGGCCGAACCCGGTGTAGTCGAAGAGATCAAGTGGCAGAAGCCGACGAACCCGCTCGGCGTCCCTGTCTGGAGTCATGAAGGCATCATCTGCACGGGCGAGACCTATAAGGACAAGGTCAAGTTCACCTTTGCCAAGGGTGCCTCTCTCGATGATCCGAGCGGACTGTTCAACGCCAGCCTGGACGCGAACGTTCGGCGCGGCATCGACATCCACGAGGGAGACGAGGTCGACGCGAAGGCCTTCAAAGCCCTCATCCGCGCCGCCGCGGAGCTCAACGCGTCCTAGCGCGACGACCACGGGCACACCTAATCGCGCGTTAACGAAGACTCGGCAACTCAGCTGAACTACCGTCGCGCGGGGCCGGTCATCCGGACATCAGTCGCCATGTGTAGACGCGGTCGCAGCCGGATCGTCACCACGAGGACCAACAACGCCAGACCACCTAAGAGCCAGGCCACGCCCCCAAGGAAGGCCGCGGCACCGACGGTGAGCAAGCACCCCACAAAAGTCTCGGCGCCAACGACGATTCCCGTCTCTGCCGACGGTCTACCCGCTCGGCCGCGACGCTTCATCCCGTCGTTCGCCGAGAACCAGGCGAACGTGCCGATGCCCATTCCTATCGCCGCCCAGCCAAGCAGCGCACCAATGGGAAGCACAAGACCGCCCACAATGCATACGACCAGTCCCGCTGTCGCGATAATCGCCCATATAGCTCGAATGATCAGCATTCGAAAGCCCCCACCGATGCTCGGCCGAGTCTCGACCAATGTTCGTCAAGCCTCAGCCGAGTACGCCGAGGCGACCTTGTCTCCATTCTAGGTACGGAAACCCGTCTTCGCCGCCGTCACGTTCGCTTCGCCGTCCTAATGGAATGAGACGCCTGGTCCGGAGGTTCATTCGTCGGGGTTGATCGCTCGCCCATCGGCCGTATTATTAAACACGGATTTAGTCGTGAAAAACGGACCAAAAAGTGCTAGCGTCCTTGTATAGATACCAACCGAGGAGACGCGAGATTACCGACCACCCAGTGGCAGGGCCCGATTCTGGTGCCGAGTTCCAGGCACTGCTCGAAGCGTTTACCCGGACCTTGCGCCGCCTAGGGCAGGTCGGTTATCCCGATGATGCCAGTCGGCTGGCGGCGCGCGCCTGGTCCGCGATCCGACATCGAAATCCGGCGGAGGCTCAGAGGATCAACGGCACCATGCACTACCTCGCGCGGCTCCCTTCGATAACCGAACAACAGAAGGAGAACTTCATGTCACAGGAAGACATTCAGCTCGACGTACGTTCTGAGATCCCGGCCCGGCGCCACGAGCTGATCTTCGAGACCTACCACGGCTTGTCGGACGGCAACGCGTTTGTGCTCGTCAACGATCACGACCCCAAGCCGCTGTACTACCAGTTCGAGGCCGAACACACCGGCCAGTTCAGCTGGGACTACCTCGAAGAGGGCCCGGAGACCTGGCGGGTGCGCATAGGGCGAGTAGCTCCCTAACCATGAGCCGATGGACACGGGAGCGCTCGCAGCCGGAGACGAGCGCCGTACCTCAAGTTGACCAGCTAACGGCTGGCCAGCCCCTGTCCGTGCGCGGCTGGCTCACCGGACAAGCCGATCCGGCGATGGTGGCCGATCTGTTACAGCAGGTCATCGACCCCGAGATTGGCGTGAACATCGTCGACCTCGGGCTGGTTTATGGGATCCGGATAAGTGACCGCGTCGCCCTCATCCGGATGACGTTGACAACCCCCGGCTGCCCATTGAGCGCATACATGGAGGATTCCGTCCACCGCACGCTTTGGGGAGCGCCCGGTATCGATGACGTGGATCTTCAGATCATCTGGGAGCCAGCGTGGTCCACCGAGATGATGAGCACGCGCGCGAAACAGGAGCTCGGATGGCCGGTGTGACCGCGCCGACGGTCAGCCTGACCAACGCGCGGGGACGGCGGCGTGGCTGGGTCGCGCCGATCATGATCGGCGCGGTCGTGATCCTGATCGCCGCCCTGTGGTCCGGACTCGTCCACCTAGGCCTGCCACTCCCGACCGGCGGCACCAGTCTCAACACCGGTCACGGCCCGATGATGGTGCTCGGGTTCCTCGGCACGTTGATTTCCTTGGAACGCGCGGTCGCCCTCGGTGCGCCCTGGGCGTACGTCGCTCCTGTCGCCGCGGGCCTGGGCGGGCTGGGCGTGTTGTTTGGTGCACCCGATGGCGTGCCGGCGATGCTAGTGACACTCGGTGGCCTGATTCTGGTCGGCGTGTTCGTCGCGGTCCACCGGATCCAGGCTTCGATGCACAACGTGGTCCTCGCTAGTGGGGCGATCTGCTGGGTGGTCGCCGGATGCCTGTGGCTGGCCGGCTGGGAGGTCTACCGCTTCCTTCCATGGATGGTTGGCTTTCTTGTCCTGACGATCTCCGGCGAGCGGCTAGAGCTGTCCCGGCTGACCGGAGCCGCCGTGGGCTCTCGGTGGCTGTTCAGCATCGCGG
The DNA here is from genome assembly GCF_003003235.1 of Antricoccus suffuscus. Lineage (NCBI taxonomy): Bacteria > Bacillati > Actinomycetota > Actinomycetes > Geodermatophilales > Antricoccaceae > Antricoccus > Antricoccus suffuscus. The sequence continues at coordinate 241,111 of NZ_PVUE01000004.1, read as the reverse complement.
CCGGTATTTTCGGCGGCGGTCTTGTCGTCTCCAGTTTCATTGAGGTTCTCGGCGTACGCGTCGCCGGTGTGGGGCTGATCGCGCTCGCACTTTGGTTGGCTCGCTTCGACATCGCGCGGCGCACGGTCCGCACCAACGGCCTGACGCGCTTTATGGCCGCCGCCCTGCTGACCGGGTATGCATGGCTCGCGACCGGTGGCATTCTGTGGCTCACGCTCGGCCACATGACCCGGGCGACTTCGCACCAGCCGGCGTACGACGCGATGCTGCACGCGATTCTTCTGGGCTTCGTCATCTCGATGATCTTCGCCCACGCACCGGTAATCGTGCCTTCCGTCCTCGGCCGGCCCTTCCCTTATCACCGCTGGCTTTATCTGCCATTGGCGCTGCTGCACCTGTCGCTCCTGCTGCGGCTTGTCGGCGGCGACTGGCTGCAAAACCAGATCGCCTGGCAATGGGGAGGCGTCTTCAACGAAGTCGCCCTCCTGCTCTACATGGGTATGGCGGTGTATGGACTATTCCTGTCTCACCTGTTGCGACCGGACCCTCGACGCGCCAAGCGCCCTCAGCCCTCGACCGCGTCGGGCTCCGGATCATAATCAGCGCCGAAGTTGTCTAACCGGCCGATGCCGCGCGGGCGAACCGCTCGGCCAAAAAATCCTCCCAGGTACGCCGACCCACCTCTGCGTCCAGGGCAAGACTCGGTTCGCCGCGATCTGGACCACCTTCTTGCCTGGCTGACAACGGTGGTGGCGCGTGGCAAGACCCGCGAGAAGGCTGCGACGGCCGTAGGACCCGTGCGGGGTCTCCTCGCTATTCGGCACCGGTACCGTCGAAAAAATGAGATCCTCACGCATCCAGTCGTTCTTCGCGGGGCTGTTCGTCGCCAACAGCGCCCCGCATCTCGCGACCGCCCTCACCGGCAAGAAGCATCTGACGCCCTTGGCCGGACGAGAGTCCGGACCTGGCGTCAACGGGTTATGGGCAGGGATGAATCTTGCCGCGGGTGCGGCGCTACTCATCGCGAAACGCGGCAAGAACTCCAAGCGGTGGGATGGCGACCTTCTCGCGTTCGAGACTGGTTATCTGACCTTCGCGGCGTGGACGGCAGGGTCCGAGCGACTCCTCCGCACGAACTCGTCCGGCGGCTGAATCGACCCGCGGAGTCCGAATCTATGGCGCCTCAACTAGCGTGTCGAGGTGCGCGGTGCTCACCTTTGCGCAGCCAATAGCTCATCGAGCTTCTCGTAGCCCTCGACGACTCCGGTGTCCATGCCGCTCGACAGAATCATGTCGCGGATCTCCATTGATTCGACGACGCCGAGCGAGACGATTCGGGTGCGACCGTCGCCGAGAGCTTCGAACGTCATTGTCTCGAGGCTCACGCCGTCCGGCTGGCCTTCCCAGGTGAAAGTCTGGACTAGACGCTCGTTGGTACGCACCTCGTGGAATGACCCAAAGAACGATGCGATCTCCTCGCCGTCACGCAGGTTGCGGTAGCGATACCCGCCGCCGGTTTTGCAGTCCCAATGGTCGACCTTGGTCGTCAGGTTCCGCGGTCCAACCCATTTGGCGAATAGCTCCGGGTCGGTCCACGCTCGGAAGACCCGCTCCGGTGGCGCGTCGAACTCGCGCACGATCTCGATTGTCGGCAGGTCCGGGTTGGCCTTGATGGTCGTCTCTGGTTTCGTGTTGGTGCTCATGATGCTGCTCCCTTTCTCCGTGGTTCTTGGGTTTCTGGTGCTTCTTCGGCTTCCATATCGGCGAGTACGGCGTCCAGTCGGGTGAACCGTTCCTCGGCCTCGCGTCGGTAACGTTCGATCCACTTCGTCATCAGGTCGAATACCTCCGCCTCGAGATGACAGGGACGGCGCTGCGCATCGCGGCTGCGGCTGACAAGTCCGGCGTCTTCGAGGACCTTCAGGTGCTTCGAGACCGCTTGCACGGACACGTCGTACGGCTCCGCCAGCTCGACCACGCCAGCGTCACCAACGGCCAACCGCGCCACGATGCCGCGCCGCGTCGGGTCGGCCAACGCCGCGAACACCCTCGACAACTCGTCTTCCGCCATTTTCTCCTCCGCAACCGTTTGGTTGAATACAACGGTACGACGGCGTCCAACCATTGTCAACCAATTAGTTGAATAAGGTCGTGGAGTACGGCGGGCCTCGTGCTTGTGTCATGAACAGTGCTCTTGTGTCACCGACCTCCGTGCCACAAGTGCACCCTCGGTGACACAAGAGGTGCCGACGGCCCGTCAGGCACAATGGGCCAAAACGGACGAGAGGTGGCCATGAGCACAACGCAGAAGGTTCTCGACGGAATCGCAGACCTCAAAGACTGGCACGAGGCGTTTTACCAGGACCTGCACCAGAATCCGGAGCTGTCGTTCCAGGAGACCCGCACCGCCGGCCTGATCGCCGACCGGCTGCGCGCGCTCGGTTACGAGGTGCACGAAGGAATCGGCCCCACCGGCCTGGTCGGCATCCTGCGTAATGGCGACGGTACGACGGTCCTCGCGCGCGCCGACATGGACGCCTTGCCCGTGGAGGAACTCACCGACCTCCCCTACCGCTCGAAGCACACCACGAGCGACGCGACCGGTGCACAAGTGCATGTCATGCACGCGTGCGGCCACGACATGCACGTCACGTGCCTGCTCGCTACTGCCGAGCTACTCGCGAACAACAAGGACGCTTGGAGCGGGACGTTCATTCCGCTGTTCCAGCCGGCGGAGGAGGTCGGCACCGGTGCGAAGTCGATGATCGACGGCGGGCTCGCGGACATCATCCCCACGCCCGATGTCGCGCTCGGTCAGCACCTGGTCCCCCTCCCTTACGACGTGGTCGCGAGCCGGCCCGGACCGGCGATGTCCGCCGCGGACAGCATCCGGGTCACGCTGCACGGCAGGGGCACCCACGGCTCGATGCCCCACGGCGGGATCGACCCGATCACCCTGGGTGGCGCGATCGTGCAGCGGCTCAACGGCATCGTCTCGCGCGAGCTGCGGCCAGGGACGTTCGCGGTCGTCACCGTCGGTAGCTTCCAGGCCGGCTCCAAGAGCAACATCATCCCGGCCGACGCCGTACTACTGCTGAATATCCGCGCCTACAGCGAGCGCGTGCGGGCCAAGCTCAAGGAGTCGATCGAGCGGATCATCATCGCCGAGTGCGAAGCGTCCGATACGCCGCAGCCGCCTGACTTCGAGTACTACGACCAGTTCCCGCTCACCGACAACACCGAAGCGGTCTACGACCACGTATCGGCGGCGTTCGCCGAACACTTTGGCGACAAGTCGACGCTGATGACCCCGTCCACCGGCAGCGAAGACTTCAGCGACATCCCGGTCGCCCTTGGCGCGCCGTTCCTTTTCTGGAACTTCGGCGGCACCGACCCGGACGTCTACGCGACAGCCGCCGCCGCGGGGCGACTCGCGCAGGATATCCCGTCCAACCACAGCGGATATTTCGCACCGGTGATGGGCCCCGCGATCGACAACGGCACGAAGGCCATGGTAGTGGCCGTAATGAGCTATCTCGGCAACTAGCGGTCGGAGTAGTCACTGCCAAACAGATGCTCGGCGCCGTCGCCGGCCGGCGTCGGGTCGTAGTCCATGCCAGCGATATCCGGGCCGAGCGCCGCTCGCGAGTTGGGGCGGGCCTCTTTCGTCAGCAGTACGCCGGACGGCGCATTGAGCAAGTGCTCTTGCTCGAGCGAGGACAGCTCGCGGATCTGCTGCTGCATGGCCGGTCCGCGTAGGTGGCGGGCCGCCGTGGACGCGACAACGGCCGACCGATACGCAGCGCTGGCCTTGTTGTATGCCGCCCGCACAGCACCGATCGGCAACGCAAGCCGTTCGGCATGTGCGAGATCGGCCCGAGCCGTGTCCAGGTTTGCCATGGCCTCGTCGAGCTCCGCGAGTATGACCCGGGGTGGCTTTCCTTTTGGTTTGCGCCAGAGCATCTTTCCGCCCACCTTGCCTCGAACAACTGAAGACTCGATTAAAGAACGCAAGCATTCCGTCCTCTATTTTTTACAATAATACCGTGTAAAATAGCAATCGGGAGGTTCGCGCTTTACGCGCTCTTCGGGGATGATCGGTGAATGGAGATACTCAGCAGCAGGGTCCTGATCCGACCATCCGATCCCGCGGCCAGTCGTCGCTTCTACCGCGACGTGCTAGGCCTGGCGATCTACCGCGAGTTCGGTGACCCTGCCAGCCCAAGCATGGTTTTCTTCCTCGGCAACGGCCTGCTGGAAGTGTCTGGGACAAAGGAGGATATTGACCCACGCGGCGTATCACTTTGGCTGCAGGTAAGGGATGTCGCCGCTGAGCAACAACGTCTCACCGATGCCGGGGTGCAGATTCTTCGGGCACCAAAGCAAGAGTTCTGGGGACTGATCGAGATGTGGATCGCCGATCCCGACGGGATCAAAATTGTTATCGTCCAAATCCCAGATGACCACCCGCTGCGTCGCGACCAACGGAACTTAACGTCATGAACGACGCACCTTGAAACGGCCGCTCATGGCGTGCGATGAAACCGCACATTGGGGATCAGCCCGGGTGCACGCGTTAAAGGGGAGAAGCGATGAGCACGAACAGCTTCAATGCACGGGACCAACTTCAGGTTGGCGACACGTCGTACGACATAGTCAGGATCGACAGGATCCCGAACTCGTCCCGACTGCCGTACAGCTTGAAGATTTTGCTGGAAAACCTACTGCGTAACGAGGACGGCCGCCTGGTCACCGCCGAACAGGTGCGATCTCTCGCCGAGTGGGACCCGCATGCGACGACGAGTTCGGAGATTCAGTTCACGCCGGCGCGCGTGCTCATGCAGGACTTCACCGGCGTACCGTGCGTCGTCGACCTGGTGGCGATGCGCGATGCGATGAACGCCCTCGGCGGCGACCCGCAGCGCATCAATCCCCTGATACCAACGGATCTGGTCATCGACCACTCCGTTATCGCCGATGTTTTCGGCACGGCTGACGCGTTCGGTCTCAATGCCGAGTTGGAGTTCTCGCGCAACCGCGAACGGTACGAGCTGTTGAGGTGGGGGCAGCAGGCGTTCAACGACTTCCAGGTCGTGCCTCCGGACACCGGGATCTGCCACCAGGTCAACTTGGAGTACCTCGCCCGGGTCGTCTTCACCAATGACAAAGGTGAACGGCCGGCGGCGTACATGGACACACTCGTCGGCACCGACTCGCACACACCGATGATCAACGGACTTGGCGTGCTGGGCTGGGGCGTCGGCGGTATCGAGGCCGAGGCTGCCATGCTCGGTCAGCCGATGAGCATGCTCATCCCTCAAGTCGTCGGCCTGAAGCTCACCGGAGAGCTGACCGAAGGGGCCACTGCAACAGACCTCGTGCTCACGGTCGCCGAGCTGCTACGCCGGGTCGGCGTAGTGGGTAAGTTCGTCGACTTCTTCGGCCCGGGAACCGCGAACGTGCCGCTCGCGATGCGAGCCACGCTGGGCAACATGAGTCCCGAGTACGGGTCCACCGTCAGCATCTTCCCTATTGATGAAGAGACACTCAACTATCTACGGCTGACCGGCCGATCCGAGCATCAGGTCGCGCTTGTGGAGGCATACGCCAAAGAGCAGGGGATGTGGCACGACCCGGACCACGAGCCAGACTTCAGCCAGGTCGTCGAGCTCGACCTTTCCACCGTCGAGCCCTCGATCGCAGGGCCAACCCGGCCCCAGGATCGGATACCTCTGCGCATTGCGCAATCGGCTTTTCGCCGGCTGCTGGGAGGAGAGTCCCACACCGACGCCGTGCGTGGCGGGCTCGATGACGCCGAGGCCGGTTCGTTCCCCGCCAGCGATCCCGTCGCCGTCAGCGGTCGAATCGACAGCGATCCGCTCCCCCGGGTCGACAATGGCGAGGAAGTGCTCGACTGGCCGTCCAACCCCGCCGAGATCATGCTCGAGAACAAATCCGTGACGATAGATCACGGCGCCGTGGTGATCGCGGCCATCACGTCGTGCACGAATACCTCTAACCCGAGTGTGATGATTGGCGCGGGGCTGCTGGCCAAGAACGCCGTAGAACGGGGCCTTTCGCGCAGACCATGGGTGAAGACCACGCTGGCGCCGGGATCGCGGGTCGTATCGGACTACTACGCTCGTGCCGGTTTGACCCCATATCTGGAGAAGCTCGGTTTCAACCTGGTTGGCTACGGCTGCACTACCTGTATCGGTAACTCCGGTCCGCTGATCCCGGCCGTCAGTGCGGCCGTCGGGCAGCATGACCTGACTGTCGCGTCGGTGCTGTCGGGCAACCGCAACTTCGAGGGCCGGATTCACTCCGAGACGAAGATGAACTTCCTGACCTCACCGCCGCTGGTCATCGCGTATGCGCTCGCGGGCACGATGCACGCGGACCTGCTGCGCGAACCGCTCGGACAAGACCCCGACGGCAATGACGTGTTCCTGCGGGATATCTGGCCGAGCACCGCACAGATCAAGGCCGTCATCGACGAATGCGTCGAGGCCGACATGTTCACCGCGGGATACTCGAATGTCCTCGACGGCGACGACAACTGGCGCGCGATGGTACTGCCGGACTCGCAGACGTTCGACTGGGACGACGACTCGACGTACATCCGGCAGCCGCCGTACTTCGACGGGATGCGGCCCGAACCGAGCCCCGTCCGCGACATTACCGGCGCCCGCGTCCTAGCATTCCTCGGCGACTCGGTCACCACCGACCACATCTCGCCGGCCGGCGCAATCAGGGCAGACTCGGCGGCCGGACAATATCTGATCGAGCATGGCGTCGAGCGACGGGACTTCAACTCGTACGGCTCTCGCCGCGGGAACCACAACGTGATGATCCGTGGCACGTTCGCGAATGTGCGGCTGCGCAATCGGCTCGTTCCGGGCACCGAGGGCGGCTTCAGCCGCCACCTGCCGGACGGCGAGGTGCAGACCATTTTCGATGTGGCGACGGCGTACGCCGGAGACAACGTGCCGCTTATCGTGCTCGCCGGTTCCGACTACGGATCCGGGTCGTCGCGCGACTGGGCGGCCAAAGGGACGATGCTGCTGGGTGTCAAGGCCGTGTTGGCGACCTCGTTCGAACGCATACATAGATCGAATCTGATCGGCATGGGAGTGCTGCCGCTCCAGTTCAAGCCAGGCGAGTCCGCTGAGCAGCTCGGGCTGTCCGGCGAGGAAGTCTTCACGATCACCGGGCTCGAGGGGCACGACGAAATGCCGGGCGAGGTTACCGTCCAGACCGAGACCGCAGGTCAGACTCGACAGTTCACCGTCGACGTGCGGATCGACACGCCCGCCGAGGCGGCGTACTTCCAGCACGGCGGGATCCTGCCCTATGTCCTGCGTCAGTTGCTGTCGCAGTGACCGTCCGATCCGCCCGTATGCGTCATCGACGGAATCGCTTACTTGTGCGACGCTATGGCAATGGAAAAGTCATCGTTGACCGCGAAAGCTCGCCAGCAGTTGAAGGTTGCCGCGCAGGCATCAAGTGGCCGCAGCGCTGACACCGTGTACGGCGGGCATGAGCATGTGCTCCGCCAGACCGTCGTCGGGTTGATCGCCGGCAACAAACTCGACGACCACGACAATCCCGGTGAGTCGACAATCCATGTACTCGTCGGCCGAGTACGACTTGTCGCTGGCGACCAGTCGTGGGACGGCTCGCCGGGCGACCTGCTGATCGTGCCCAATGCCCGGCATTCACTTGAGGCAATCGAAGACTCCGCCGTACTGCTCACGGTCGCAAAGCTCGGCTGACTCCCGCACCGTCCGCCCTATCGACGACCATCTCGCGGGCGCCTCCGGATACCGCGTCCAAGGGTCGCGACGGCGCTCGCTTGGCTCTGGGACGTCGTCTATAACGACTTCGCGCCGGCGGACCAACAGCTCGGCACCACTGGTTCCTCAGCGGATATTCAGGACGACCTTGCCGGTCGCGCGCCGCTCGTCGATGGTCTTGAGGGCCTCGACGACGTCGTCCATCGGGAACGTGGCGCCGATCGGCGGGGTGAGTTCGCCGTTGGCGACCTTGGGCTCGAGCTCGTCCCACTGTCCGGCGAAGTATCCAGGACGCTTGCTCGCGTAGGCACCCCACCCGACACCGACCGCGTCGATATTGTTCAGCAGCAGGCGGTTGACCTTGACCTCTGGAATCGAGCCCCCGGTAAAGCCGACAACCAGCAGCCGTCCGTCGTCGCGCAGGCACCGCAGCGAGTCGGTGAACCGGTCGCCGCCGACCGGATCGACGACAATGTCGACGCCCGTACCGTTGGTCGCCGACATCACGGCGTCCTTGAACCCATCAACTAAGACGTACTGGTCTGCTCCCGCCTCGATAGCCACTTTGCCCTTCTCGTCGGTCGACGTCACCGCGATGACCGTGCCCGCGCCGAATGCCTTGGCGACCTGGATGGACGCCGTACCGACACCGCCCGCCGCGCCGTGCACGAGGACCGTCTCACCGGCAGCCAGCCGCCCGCGCGGTATCAGCGCGAAGTGCGCGGTCATGTAGTTGAACGGCAGCGATGCGGCCTGCTCGAACGTCACGTTGTCCGGGATCTTGAAGACCAGCGCGGGGTCGCACACGGCGTACTCCGCGAAAGCGCCGAGCATCGACAGCGCGGCGACCCGGTCACCGGGCTGCACGTGTGCGCCTTCCGGCGCCTCGGCGACGACTCCACCGACCTCGGCGCCGGGAATGAACGGCAGGTCGGGCTTGTTTTGGTACTTGCCGCGCGACTGCAGCACCTCTGGGAATGCAACGCCTGCGGCGTGCACCTCGATGAGCATCTGGTCGGGCGTGCGGGTCGGTTTGTCGACGTCGACGACGGAGACGGCTTCGGGGCCATCGAGGGTAGCGATGTGAACGGCTCTCATGGCAATGACCTAACGGTTGTGGGGATAGCGATCTTATTGTGCTTGGTCTGCGTGAACCGAGACTAGTCTTCGTCGATATCGATCGGCCGATCGAGGATGGCAATCGACTGAGTCTGTCTCCTCAGACCGGCGAGGCAGTCGAGTCGTCGACCAGCGTGGAAAAGCCGAGGGTACGGCGGATCGCCGCGTGCAGCGCGATGTCGTCGTCACCGGCAACGACAGCCGCGACGTGCCCGTCCGGCCGCACCACCCACGCCTCGTTGGGCCCCGTATCCAAGCACTCCGAGAGCAGGCCGTCGACCTCGATGTCGGCGACGGCGTAGACCTTCAGCGGCGCGGATGTTGCACGCGCCGCGACCCGCTCAGTAGCGTCGCGGTCAACGCCATCGGTGGTCAGCACCAAAATGCCGTCGCGCCCAACGTCTCGCGTGCGCGCCGCCGGGTCACCGTCGATGTGCACCGGTACATCGGGGATCAGTACGCCGGGGCCAGGCTCGGCGGGTGACCCTTTCGCCGGCCGGCCAGGAAAGGGACGGTCCAGGCTCGGTGTGATCAGCGGAGAGTCGACGTACCAGAACGGTTCGGCTAGACGGCCCGAGTCGACTTGCCGGCGCGCCACCATGTCGTGCTCGGCGCGGGCGAGCACGTCACGGCGATGCGCCCATCCGGCGTCACTCTGCGGCACAAGGAAGTCCATCGTGTGCGTGGTGATCTCGAGGTTTTCCAGCGCCGCGGCCATACGTTCATCGTGGTAAGACTCCAGCAACGACTGATCACCCCACCCACCGAGAATCGCGGCGATCTTCCAGGCCGCGTTCTCGGCATCCTGTACGCCGGAGTTGAGGCCGCGCGCCCCGAACGGCGCGAGCAGATGCGCGCAGTCGCCGGCAAGTAGGGCGCGGCCGACGCGGAATCGGTTGGTGTGTCGGGATTGAAAGCGGTAGACCGACCGCCACACGATCTCGTACGGCCGCTCGCCGATGATCTGCCGGATACGCCGGTCGAGCCCGCCGTCCCGTTCCTCCGCGCTCAGATCGAAGTGCGGCGGCACCTGCCAATCGACGCGAAAAGTGGAGTCGGGGCAGGGATGCACCAGGACTTGCCGGCCCGGATTCCACTCCGGGTCGAAGTAGAAGCGCCGCTCTTTGGCCCATTCGGGCAGGTCGGTCTTGATGTCGCAGATCAGGAAGTAGTCGTCAAACGTGCGCCCCTCGAACTCGACCCCCAGCATCGCGCGCAGCGGGTAGGCCCGCGCGCCACCACAGACGACGGCGTACGGCGCACGGACTGTCTCGACATTTTCGCGGGTCCGGGCCGTCACCACGATGCTCGTACCGTCTTCGGCGATCGCCGCCACGTCGTGCCCCCAACGCACGTCGATCAACGGCGAAGCCGCAATGCGCTCGTCCAGAATCTGCTCGGTGCGTGACTGCGAGATGTTGACCCACGCCGGGTATGCCGACCGGCCGCGGTCGGCGAACTCGATGGAGAATAACTCGCGGTCACGGTGAAAAGTGCGCGCCACCGTCCAGGTCACTCCCTCGTCCGCGACTTGGCGACCGACGCCGACGCTTCCCCATATGTCGAGCACGTCGCGTTGTTGGCAGATAGCCTTGGACCCGACAAGATCCCGACTATCACGGGAGTCGAGCACCACCGTCGGTATGCCCCAACGCGCCAGCAGCAGCGACGTGGTCTGTCCGACCGGCCCGTTGCCGATGATCGCAATAGGCGCGCCGTCGTACTGCGCGCGGCCGGGCATGACTAACCTTCGGCGTCGTTCTGCAGTTTGTCCCAGACCTCGCGGTCGCGCTCGGCCGTCCAGATCCGCGGCCAGTCGATCCCGTCGTACTCGTCCCAGAGGCGCTGTACGTCGAACGGCAGGCAGTGCTCGAAGATGGGCCACCTTCCGAACTTCGGAGAGAGCGCTTCATGTGTCGACTCGAACGCCTCTTTGACCGTGCCGCCGCTTTTATGTACGGCACCGACCTTCTCGCGCATGACGGCCAGGAACTCGCGGGTCTGCTCGATCGCCGCATCCACCGACTCGCGGCCGCGCGCCACATCTCCGCGGCCACCGACGAGCGCTTCTGCGCCGAAGGACTTCACCCGGTCCAATGTCCCACTGGACCAATCCATGTGGAACGCGTCGCCGGTGTAAAGCGCTGCGGAGGCCTCGACGAGGTCGCCGGCGAACAGAACTCCGGACTTGGGGATCCACGCCACGATGTCACCGGCTGTGTGGCCGCGCCCGCAGTACTGCAAAACCAGCTCGCCACGGTCGCCGCCGAGCTCGATCGTCAGGCGGTCGGAGAACGTCAGGTCTGGCCAGGTAAGCCCGGGAATGCTGTCCGGGTCGCGGAACAACCGCGGCATACGCCCGAACTCACTCTCCCAGTCCTCCTTGCCACGTTCCGCGATCAACTTGCGGGTGTTCTCATGCGTAACAATGATTTCTGCGTCGAATGCGGACGCACCGAGGACGCGTACGGCGTGGTAATGCGACAGCACCAGATACCGGAATGGTTTCTCCGTGTGCTCGCGAAGCTGTTCCAGCCAGCTTTTCGCAGCCGTGGGAGTGGCGAGCGCTTCGAACCCGATGAGGAACTCGTCTGCCTCAACGGCACCGACATTGGGATCACCTTCCGCGGTAAGCGCGTACACGCCGTCTGCAAGAATCTCGAAATTCTGCGTCTTATCCGCGAGGTCCTCGGATGAGGCGAATGCTTTGCTTGCCATATCGCAACTCCTTTACCAACTAGCTACGAATCTGCACCCAATCTGCCGTGCCGTCAACTAACGGGCGCACCACAACCGAGTACGGCGCGGTCAGGCCGTCACCATCTTGAGACCTAGTACGGCGAGGTTGTCCGCGAGCTCGGCTGGCGTGACTCCTGTGCCCGGGGTGTACCACCGAACAATGTCAATCGCGAGCGAGGTCAACGCCATCGTCGCGTAGCGAACATCGGGCACCGAGAACTCGCCGCAGTCGACGCCGCGCTGCACTTCGTCTCGCACGCCGACCTCTATCTCGCGCCGGATCCTGTCGATTTCGGCACGGTGCTCGGCGTTCAGATGTTGCAGCTCGTATTCGCAGACCCGCGCGACCGTCGTGTGCTCGGCGTGCCAGAAGGTGAACTCACGCAGAATCACCTCCAGCCGCTGCGCGGACCCGGCCGTTTGGTCGATCTCGGCAAGGGCAGCGCGCAGCCGATCTCGCGCCGTACTGTGGCCGACGAGTGCGATCTGGAACAGCATCGCCTCCTTAGACGGGTAGTGCACATACATCGCCGCCGGACTCAATCCAGACTTGGTCGACACATCTCGGGTCGTCGTCGCATGAAAGCCGCGAGCGGCAAACTCGTCGAGTGCGACTATGAGCAAGCGTCGAGCCGAGGCGTTTTCGATCGCTGCAAAGACTTCGTTGGGGGAATTCCCGTGCGCCGATGCGACGGTCATCTCAGTGTGGCCCCATTCACCAATGATTGATGTTCCATCGAATCTCCGCGCATACTAATTACGCGCCTACTAAGCAAGCGCTCACATAGCGTATCTCCGGCGCCAGAAAAGCGCGCACCAAACAGCCATTCAATTGCGTCGAGTTGCCCACCGGTGGACCTTCGCCGAAATTACGCATCAACCGAAGGAGTCGGACGCCTAATGGCATCCAATCGCAAACCGCTATGGCGCCAAATCTTCGATGCGGTTGACGGGATTGTGACGCCGCAACTGGAAGCGTTCGTCCGGAGCGAGCAATTCTGCAAGGAGCTTGGGCGATTTGGAAAGGCGCAGGCATTCCTCGAGTCCCAGGCCCGGGATGCCAGCGCGAGGATGTGGCACATCCTCAACCTTCCAGCGGGTTCGGACATCTCGCGGCTGCGTAAGCAACTCGGGGCACTTGATCGCGAGGTCCGCCGCCTGACGCTGCAACTGGAGCAGGAGCGCCAGGCTCCGGAATCACCCGCCGTACCGTTGAAGGAGAAGGGCAATGGCCTCGATGCCCACACCGCAGACGCTGCTTGATACGCCGCAGGCCGTGATCAATCGGGTCCGCACCGACGTAGACCGCGGAATCGGTCGGACGCGTAATGCGATCAAGGTGCTTGCCGGACATCGGCCGCGGACGGCCGCGTCACCGAAGGACGTGGTCTGGAGCCACGGCCGAAGCAGGATGTGGCGCTACCGCAGCGACGCGGTCACCCTCGGCCCACCGCTGCTGATCGTATTCAGCCTGGTCAGCAGGAGCCGAATCCTCGACCTCACGCCCGGCAACAGCTTCATCGAACGACTGGTCGACGCCGGCTTCGACGTCTTCATGATCGACTGGGGGGTGCCGGACGAACGGGACGCCAGCAACCGGCTCGAAGACTACGTCGATGACTACATCCCCTCGGCGGTCAGCAAGATACGCGATATCACCGGTTCGCCCGACATCAACTTGCTCGGCTACTGCTTCGGCGGCGACCTAACGCTCCTCTACGCCGCGCGCCACCCAGACGCGCCGTTGCGCAGCCTCACGGTGATGGCAACGCCGGTGGATTTCCGACACCTCGGCCCGATGACCGACAGCTTCCGAATCGGCGGGCTCGACATCGAGGACTTCATCGGTGACGACGGAAACGTACCGGCCAACACGATCCGGCAAGGGTTTCGGGTGTTGACGCCGACCTCGGAGGTAAGTCGCTACGTCAACCTGCTGGACAAACTCTGGAACGACGACTACCTCGCGTCGTACCAGACCATGACTGGCTGGTCCGACGATCACATCCCCTTCCCGGGCGCGGCCGCACGCGAGACCGTCAAGATGCTGGTGCACGACAACGGCATGATCAATGACGAGCTCTACATCGGAAACGACAGGGTGCATCTGAGCGATATCACGGTGCCATTCTTTGCGGTGCGCGCTACCCGCGACCACATCGTGCCCGAAAAGGCCGCCGCACCGCTGATCGACCTCGTTGGCTCCGAAGACAAAACCGAACTGGCACTCAACGCGGGACACATTGGGCTTGTCGTTGGAAAGACAGCACACAAGACCACCATCCCGACCATTCTTGAGTTCCTCACCAGGAAGAGCCACGTCCTGGTCTAGTTCTGATCGTGCCCTGAGAATTTGATCGGTCCGCCTCTCGTCGAGATGCGGAGCGGCGAGGTCTGCCGCAGTGTCAGGGAGGGTGGGCGGACCACGCCCGCCGTCATCCGGGGGGAACGACGGCGACTGTGGTCACGGTATCGGGGGAGATGACGACCGCATGGTTCAGCCATGCGGTCGTCATCCGTTTTGCGCTTGTCGCAGCCGGGCAGGAATAGTCGACATTAATGTCGACTCAAGGGTGCGTAGTGGCGCTTCTGTGTGCGACTATTACGCAGACAGAGAGGTGTGGAATGCCTGACTCACAGCAGAAGCGTCCACTCGACCCGTCCGATCGCGCGAGCGCAAGTTCGTCTCCGAAGAGGGCGAACGGACCGCGCACGAGAGGCGGCTGGCTGCCAGCCGGCACCGCCGCAGACCGTCGCGCAGTCCATAGCGAGCGCGGCACCGCGCGCGGACAGAAAACCCGGCGCCACCTCCTCGATGCCGCGCGCCGCGTATTCGAACGGACCGGCTACATCGACACTTCGATCGAGGACATCGTCAAGGAAGCCAAGGTATCGCGAGGCAGTTTCTATACCTACTTCGCCACCAAGCTTGACGTCTTCCGCGTCCTGTCCGCCGAGGTCGGCGCCAAAGTAGCCGAGGCGGTGTCCAGCCAGCCCGACGGTGAACGGCTCGATCCGATCGAAGCGCTTCGCGCCTCCAACCGCCGCTACATCGAAGTCTACGAAGAGAATCTCGCGATCTATGACATAGCTCGGCAGGTATCGACCATTGACGCTGACGTGCTTCAGCATCGGGTGGCCGTACGCCGCGCGCACATCGAACGCACCTCCGAACGTATTACTCGGTGGCAGCGCCGAGGCGTCGCCGACCCGGCCATCGACCCGACGACAACCGCGGCAGCACTTGTCTCCATGACCGGTAACTTCTGCTACTGGTGGTTTGTCGGCCGCGAGGACTACGACCGCAACCAGGCAGAGTCGACCATCACCGACATCTGGGTCCGCGCCGTCGATCTACGTCGCCGTCCCCGAAAAGCATGGCTCGACTGAGCTTCAGCTCAATTCGTCGAGGAGGGTCTTGCGCAGCGCGGAGTGACTGAGCTTGCCAGTCGCCGTCCTTGGCAACTCCCGAAACTCCAACGTCCGCGGGCGCTTGTACGCCGCCAACTTCCCGTTGCAGTGATCCAGGATCTCCTTCGCCAGCGCATCGTCGCCAGTCACGGACGCGACCGGCTGTACCACCGCGTGCACCCGGTTGCCCCAGTCAGGATCTGGCAGGCCGACAACGCCGGCATCCTCGACCGCTGGATGTTCGAGCAATACAGATTCGATCTCCGCCGGATAGATATTTACGCCACCGGACAGGATCATGTCCGATCGCCGGTCGGCCAGGAACAGCCAGCCGTCTTCATCGAGGTATCCCATGTCGCCCATGGTGAACACGTCGCCGCGCCACGCGGCGGCCGTCTTGTCTGGGTCCTTGTAGTACGAGAATGTCTCGCCGCTGCGGATATACACGGTGCCTATCTCGCCGGCGGGCAGCAGATTCCCTTGCTCGTCGTGGATCTCGACCTCGACACCGTCATCCCAACCGCGACCTACGGTGCCGGGATGTTGCAGCCACGCCTCCGGACGGACCGAGGTGCCGCCGCCTTCGGTCGACGCGTAGTACTCGTAGATGACCGGCCCCCACCAGTCGATCATCGCCTGCTTCTCGTGCACCGGGCACGGAGCGGCGGCGTGAACGACGTAGTTGAGCGATGAGTGGTCGTACTTGTCACGCACCTCGTCCGGCAACGCCAAGAGCCGGTGAAACATCGTAGGCACCATGTGGGTAGCGGTCACCTGGTAACGCTCAATCAGGCGTAGGCAGTCCTCCGGAGTCCACTTATGCATGAGAACCAGCGTCTGGCCCAGTTGTAATGCGTTGAGGCCAAAGCCATTGGGCGCCGCGTGGTAGAGCGGTGCAACGCACAGATGTACGCCGGGCCCGGCCGGCCAGCTCATCCTGCGGGTAAGCGGCGGGATCGAGGCCGCCAGGGCCAACTCCGGGGTCGTGTCGACAGTTGGCTTACGAACGCCCTTCGGCCGTCCGGTCGTGCCGGAGGTGTAGAGCATCCGCTGTCCGAGTCGACGTACCGACGAATCGACCGGCCCCGCGTCCGGGATCTCTGCTATATCCCGATAGCCGGGCAGCGCCCCGACGGCGAACCGCTTGTCCATCGGCAGCCCAACAGCGTCAGCCGCAGCCGTCGCTGTATCGGCGTACTCCGAGCTGACGAACAGCATCTTCGCCTCGCTGTCGCCGAGGATGTATTCGATCTCGGGTGCCGTCAAATGCCAGTTGACGGGCGTGTAGTAGATGCCAAGCTGAGAAGTGGCGAGCTGGATCGCCACGGCTGCGGGCATATTGCCGATGACAGTGGCAATCGTGTCACCGGCCGTCAACCCCTGCCGGAGCAGCTCCGCGGAGATCGCGTCGGTCCATTCCCGGAGCTCGCCGTACGACATCTTGTTTCCGTCGACGTCGATGAGCGCTACCCGGTCTGGCTGTACGTCGGCAATCTCCCAGAGCCCAAGGGCTCCGTCGATCAGGAACGGACGGACTTCGTCACTCACCAGCTTGGCATCCATGCGCGGCTACGGCTTCCGGTTAGCCAGCACGAGTGTCGAGGCCGCGGTGAACATGCCACCGACGCCTTGCACGACGCTGAGCTCGACGTCATCAACTTGACGGAACGCCTCGTTGCGCAGCTGACGTACCGACTCCTGGATCGCAAACATGCCGTACATCCCGCTGTGCGTGTAACGCAGGCCGCCACCGTTGGTGTTCATCGGCAGCTTGCCTCCCGGGGATGTGTTGCCCTCGGCGATGAAGTCCGCGGCGTCCTCGTGAGCGACGAAGCCGAGGTCGCCGAGCCCATACAGAGGCAGATGCGCGAACGCGTCGTAGATCATCAGATGGTCGACGTCACCGGTGGTGATCCCGGCTTCTTCGAACGCATCCTTGCTGGAGTTGCGGAAGCCCTTCGAAGTCGTCAGGTCGTCCATCATCGAGACCACGGGCGAGTCGGAGGCCTCGCCCGAGCCGAGCAGATAGACCGGCGGCCGCGGACCGTCCTCGGCGCGTGCGGCGGAGGTGATCACCAGCGCGCCGCCGCCGTCGGTAGCGACACAGCACTCCATCTTGTGGAACGGGTAGGCGATCATCGGCGACGCCTTCACGTCGTCGATCGTGACCAGCTTATTGCGGCTCGCCCGAGGGTTGCCCTCGGACCACTTGCTCTGTGCCACAACGACTTCCGCGAGCGCGTCGGTCGACATGCCGCGGTCCTTCAGGAACCGCAGCACCGGCAGCGTGAACATGTTGAACGGCGACGAGACTCCATACGGCCCCTCGAACTGCCGCGCGATGCTGTCCGCGCCCATCGCACGCGGCGGCTTGCCGACATGCGACCGACCGGACTCCCCGTGCAGCACTAGCACCGTCTCACATTGGCCGGCGGCGATTGCCGCGGCAGCATGACGCACGTGCACCAGGAAGGAGCAGCCGCCGACGCTGGTGCCGTCGTACCACCTGGGCGTGATCCCCATGTAGTGCGCGACCTCGATCGGCGACGAACTCGCGCTGGTGATCCCGTCGACATCGGAGAGGTCCAGCCCGGCATCGGCGAGCGCAAGGTGCGCCGCCTCTACACGTAACTCAATTTCTGAAACACCTGGTACGGCGCCGATCCGACTTTCGGCTGCGCCGCGAATCGCGACCTGTGCGGGCTTCACTTGGCATCACCTGTGGGACGGAAGACGGGAATGGACATGTCGCCGCGCTGCTCGAACTCGACCTGGAGCGGCATATCTAGGACCAGGTTTTCCGGAGTCGGCTCCACGCCGACGATGTTGCTCAACATCCGGACGCCCTCTTCGAGCTTGACGATCGCGATGGCGTACGGCGGCTCAAAACCCGGTGCTGGGCGCTCGCTGATCACATAGCTGTCGAGGGTGCCCTTGCCCGAAGACTGCACCCACTCCAGTTCGTCGTCGATACCGTACGGCGACTGCGACCTCGGGTAAAAGACGTAGTTGCCAGTGTTCTTGCTGCGCTGAATCCACAGTTCGCCGCGCGCCGTGCCATCCCAATAGGGCTGGGTCGACGCGGTCGCCTTGGGTATCGGCTTATCGGTCTTGGTGCTCATTCCGCTCCTTTAGCGAGTTGTCAGTACGCCGCGGTCAAGGACGACGTCGCCGCTCGAGTCCGAGGTCTGGAAAAGATGGGTCTTGCCGTCACTCCACACGTTTACCGTCAGTGTCTCGCCGGGGAGGACGGGTTTGCTGAAGCGTCCATATATAGAAGCGAAGGAGTTGCCGTCGACGCCGACCGCCCGACTGATCACGCGGGCCGTGACGCCGTACGTGCACATGCCATGCAGGATCGGCTTGCTGAAGCCGCCCTTGGCGGCGAACTTCGGGTCGGCGTGCAACGGGTTGCGGTCGCCAGACAGCCGGTAGAGCAGCGCTTGGTCGGGGCGGATCGTCACGTTGATCGAGTGGTCCGGCTTGCGGTCGGGTGCGGCCCATTCTGAGGATGGTCCACGGTCGCCACCGAAGCCACCTTCGCCGCGTATGAAGGCGGCAGACCGAGTGGTGAACAGCGGCTTCCCTGCATCGTCGACCGCTTCGATCTCAGTGCTGACGAGCGCGCCTGAGCCCTTGTCGAAGATTCCGGTGACTTTGCTGCTCAGCTGCGCGCTTCCCTCTACTGGCAGCGGCTGATGCAGAATGAGCTCCTGCTCGGCGTGGACCAGCTTCGTACGGTCGATATCGCCCGACGGAACGTGCAGACCCTTGGTCTTCTGGGTGACGACGACGGCGTACACAGGGAGGACCTGCTGTTCGATGCCTTCCGAGTTTTCGGTCGTGAGCTCAAGCTCGCTGAGCGGATCGTCCTGTCCGGCGCCGACGCCGAGCGCGTAAAGCAGAGCGTCCTTAGAGTCCCAGCTTGCCGATACCGGCCCCGCCGTACGTCCGACCGCGTCGAGATCAATGCTCATTTCTTGCTCTCCTTCAGTTCAGGTTGCCCAGGTGGAGCTACTTCGACATACATGTGCTCGGATGGCTGGCACCGTCCAGTGCAGAATCCCGGTCTAAGAAGTCATCCCTTGGTTACCGTAATCCGACCGCCGCGAACGCCGTGGACCCGGCCCGTGATGCACCTAACTCAAGGCTCGCGGCCTACCGAACATTAATCGACAACGATGTCGATTAATGCGAGCACATTAACTCACGGCAAATGCCGACGGCAACCCTCATGATTCCGGGGGATGCCGGCACTGCCAGCGAGGCCGGTTTGCAGACGACCATGGCCACGATCGCCGTACACATTCACGCCCCGCCTAACTGCCGCGGTTACTCGGGCCGTCCGTGCGGCGAGTCGTAGTGGTCAGCGTCACGATCAGTACCAGGACCGCGGCCAGAGCACCCAGGCCTAGACCCAGCGTTCCTACTGCTGCGATAGCGCCAACAAGAAGCGGGCCGCCGGCATCGCCGAGCTCGCGGCCGACCTCCGCCGCACCCATGGTCTGGCCGAGTCGCTCGGTAGGAGTGCCGCTGGCGAGCCGCGCGAAACCCAACGGTGTGACCAGCCCCGATCCGGCGCCGACCAGGACCGCCGTCGACACCAGTCCACCGAGGCCGTGCAGTGCCACTGACATACCGAAACCGGCCGCAGCCAGGAGAAGGCCCGCGGCCATCCCGGCACCGCTCGGTAGCCATCCCGCATCTAGCGCCCGTCCGGTCCACGGCTGTACGAGGGCGGCTGTGGCAGCCAGGATAGACACCACCGCGCCGGTCGCCAGCGGCCCGAGTCCTGCCGCTGCGCCAGCCACCGGCAGGAAGCCGACACCCACAGCTAGCGCGGCGGTGGCGCCGGCCAGCGCCGCAGTCGGCTGCACGAACGACGCTCTTGCCAGCCGCCGGCCGAGATCAACGATGGTTTGGCGCCGCCGCGGCCGCGAACAGCGGCGCGAGTAGTCGGGTTCGATGAGCCGGTAGTGCGGGCCCGGCGCCGGCGGGCGCGTCCCGATTACTGCTCACTGGGACCGCGCACCGTCCCTCCGGAAGGATCAGATTCCTTGCGCCGACGTAGCCGATGCCTAATCACGAGCCCGACGATCAGGACGATCCCGCCAGCAACCGCATACAGCGAGTAACGCCCGATCGCGTGATAGATCGCAGTGAGGTGGTTACCGGCCAGGTAGCCTAGCGAGACCCATAATCCTGTCCATAACGCCGCACCGATTGCGTTGTATATCAAGAATCGTCGCCAGCTCATCTTGATAATCCCGGCCATGATGCCGTTGACCTGGCGTAGACCTTCGATGAAACGGGCGACGACGATGATCCCCGCACCGTGTTTGTTGAAGAATTGTTCGGCGCTGGCCAGCCGTTTCGGGGTGAGGAATACGTATCGGCCGAATCGTAGCGCGAGCGGCCGACCACCGAAATGTCCGATCGCGTATCCGATATTGTCGCCGAGCACTGCGGCCGCGAAGCCGATCAAGCCCACCGCGACGATGTTCAACTGCCCGGCGCCGGCGTACACCGCCGCGGCGATCAGGATCGTCTCGCCCGGCACCGGGATACCGAAATCCTCGATGAGCACCAGCGCGCCGACGGCGAGGTAGCCGTAATTCTGCAGGACCGGGGCGAGTGTTCCCAAGAAGCCGGGCAGGACCGGCGCGCTCATGCGCTCCCCCAGACCTTCAGCTGCACCGAGGCAGTCGCCAACGGGCGGGCGGGGCCGCGCTCTTCGGCAGCACGAAGCAACATCTCAGATCTCGTGCAGCGCATCGAAAACCAGATCGGTGTAGCCGGCCAACAGCTCGACGCAATGGGCAAGTTCTCGTTCGGCGGTGACTGACGACGGAGGGCCCAGAACGTCACGGGCCTTCAGGGCGCGATACCAGCGGCGTAGTCGCTCCAGGCTCTGCTCTTCTTCTTCCAGCTCGGCGAGGGTGAACTTTTGTTTCGTTATCTCGCGGTCTATCTCCGCCGCGAATTTCGCGCAGTCGCCGACGAACTCACGCCACTCGTCTTCCCTTTGCGCGGTAAACATTTCCGCGAGGCGCGCATCGTCATGTGTCGCCCGGCCGGCCGCATCGAGCATGACAATCTCGCCGCCGCCTCGGTCCGTCAGGGCTCGGATCTTGACGATGCCCTCCGTGAAGGCTGGCAGGTCCGGAATCATCCACGTCCCCTGACCGAGCGACAACGCGCCGATCCGGCGCAACTCCCGCCACACCGCTACGCGGTGCCGTGAGGGATCGGCGGGCACCCGTACCAGTAGCAACAACCATCGCGATACCTGCCGTCGGTGCGTCACATCGCTGATTGTAGCGCCCGTTACTTCTGAATATGGATCGTTTTCCGGTCCGCGGGCAGCCTCAGTGTCTTTCGCGGGGCCCCTTACCGCGGGTCACCCTGTTAAGCGGACTGCACATCGACGATCATGAAAGGGAAAACGACGACGGCCGCTTCCTCTCCGGTAGATTCGGGACAGCCGCAGGTTCGTTAGCTTGATCTGCAAGAAATGACGGGGAGTCCACATGCCGCTCGATCCTCAGTTTCGCGCCGTACTCGACCAACTCGACGCCATGGGCGCGATCCCGCTGATTCGCGGCTCCGCCGACGACACCAAAGCCCACTACAAGGCGATCTCGATGGCCCGGCGCGCGGAGGGCTACACGCCTGAAGAGGTCGCCGACGTACGCGACGACACCGTCGACGGACCGGGCGGCCCCGTCCCGGTGCGCGTCTACACGCCGCTCACTGATCGCGGACGGTTGGTGACCTACGCGCACGGAGGTGGTTGGGTCGTCGGCGATCTCGACACCCACGATCCGGTATGCCGCCGGGTGGCCAACGCGCTCGGCGCCGTCGTGGTGTCAGTCGACTACCGGCTCGCCCCTGAGCATCCGCATCCCGCGCCGCTCGACGACTTCGTCGCCGGGATCGAGTGGGCCGCAGCGACGTACCCGGACCGCCCACATGCAATCGCTGGGGGCAGCGCCGGCGCGAGCCTATCGGCCGGGGCGGCAATCCGGGTGCGCGACAACGGCGGCCCGCAGCTCGCCGCACAGGTCCTCATCTACCCCTCGACCGACACCTCGATGAGTAGTCCATCCGTCGACGAAAACGCAGATGGCTACTTCCTGACGAAGTCGGACATGCAGTGGTTCTACGACCAGTACGTGCCCGACAAGTCCACCCGCACCGACCCGGTACTCGACGTACTGCATGCGCCCGACCTCAGCGGTCTTGCGCCGGCCGTGATCGCGACCGCCGAGTTCGACCCGCTGCGCGACGACGGTGCGGCGTACGCCAAGAAGCTCGAGGCTGCCGGCGTACCGGTGACCTACCTACCCGGCCCCGGTCTCATCCATGGCTACTTCTCGTTCCTGGGGGTCGTGGACAAGGCCGACGAGCGCAGCAAGCAGGTCCTCGACGCCACCGATAAGCTCCTCGGCTAGACCTCCTTCCAACGATCCGCGGGGCGAGTTGCCGCGGATCGCGTGGCGGGCCGGGCGGTAACGTAGAGGTCATGGACCTCGAACCACGCCCCGAGAACCCAGCCGTACCTCCGTCGACCGTCTCCGACGACGCCCGGCAGCAGGTCACCGACCGGTTGCAGCGCGCGGTCGGCGACGGACTGCTCACGCTTGAGGAGTTCATGGCGCGCCTCGATGTCGTCTACGGCGCGGTCACCAATGATGAACTGCGAACCGCGACCCGGGACATCCCGGCCGCGCCCAATGTCGGCACGTCTCGGACGATCAAATGGTTGTTCAACATCTTCGGAGACGAGCAGCGCGCCGGCGCGTGGCGGGCCGCCGACTCGATCACCGGGATCAGCATCTTCGGTGACATCTCACTCGATCTGCGCGGCGCGTACGTCGACAGCGGCGAGGTCGTGATCCGCACCTGGCTGTTGTTCGGCGATGCCGAGCTCATCGTGCCCGAAGGGATCGAGGTCGACCTCAACGGATTCACCCTGTTCGGCGACCGCAAACTCGATCTGGCGCCCGTACCGCGAATCCCGGGTACGCCGCGGATCCGACTCCTCGCCTTCTCGCTGTTCGGCGATGCGCATGTACGCAACACCAAGCGCAACGACAGCCTGCGGGAGCGCTTTCAGCGCATGCTCGGACGCGAACCCGAGTCCCCAACCGACAAGGACGGCGCATGACCACCACCGACGTACACCCCTCCGGCGAGCAGCACGAAATCACCTTCGGCAAGCAACGCGCGACCATCGTTGAGGTCGGCGGCGGCGTACGCGAGTATCACGACGGCGACCGTCCGGTGCTGCACCCGTACGACGTCACCGCGATCTGCGACGGAGCCCACGGCGCACCCCTGATCCCATGGCCAAACCGGATGGCGGACGGTAAGTACCGCTTCGACGACATCGACTACCAGGTCGACCTCACCGAACCCGAAAAGCACAACGCCATCCATGGGTTCCTCCGGTGGCGTTCATGGAACGTCACCGATCAGGGGGCGGACTTCGTCACGATGGCGATCCGGCTGCATCCGATGAGCGGATATCCGTTCACGCTTGATGTTTCGACGACGTACCGTCTCAGCAACGACGGCCTGACCGTAAGCACCACCGCGACCAACCTGGGCAGTTCCGCACTGCCATACGCGCATGGACAGCATCCGTACCTATCGCCCGGCGACGGCGTAGTGGACGGCTGCTCGCTCGAGCTCCAGGCCGAAACCCGCATCGACACCGACGCAGAACGCCAGCTGCCTACCGGTCTAGAAGGCGTGGCCGGTACGCCGTACGACTTCCGCGAGGCCAGGAAGGTCAACGATGTGCAGATTGACTACGCCTTCACAGATCTCACCCGCGACTCGGACGGCAGGGCATGGATCCGGCTGACCGGCACCGACGGGAAAACAGCGGCCCAGTGGGTCGATGCGCATTACCCGATCATCCAGGTCTACACCGCTGACACGCTTCATCCCGATCGGCGCCGCCGTGGACTGGGCGCGGAACCGATGACCTGCCCGCCGAACGCTTTCCAAACCGGTGAAGGGATCATCCGTCTCGAGCCGGGTCAGTCGATCACGACGACGTGGGGGGTCCGGCTCGAAGGCTGAGACTGCTTACGGCATCGACGTCCTGGCGACAACCTCGGCCCGGGCAGGTACGACGACCGAAATCCGCGCGACCATGCACATGAGATAGATGAGCACGACGTCCAGCACGACCGAGCTCGATTCGTAGAGCGCCCACGCCGAGTGCGGGCCGAGTCCGGTGATGTCGATGCCCGTCGCGGCCAGCACCAGCAGGCCCAGGCTGAGTTCGCTCGCAAACGCGAGCACGCAGATCGTGATCCGCAATGGCTTAGGCGGCTGTCTGCGGGCCATCGTCACCCGGATGACTGCCGCGATGGGAAGCACAATGAGCGCGAGACTCGCGAAGAGCGTGTGCGCTCTGCCGGCGAGCGTCGGTATCGACTGGTCGGGATCGGCCGGCACAAGACCGGTAAGTACGACGCCAACCGCCCAGATTGCGATCAGGATAGTTACTGCGCGCGGTGGGGGCGGGAATCGGCGTAGATCGGCGATCGCCATAGTCATCGATCCCGCGGCCAATAGTATGAGCGTGATGGTGAACGTCCAGCCAAACGGCCCGACGCCGTACTGGCTCATCGAGACCTTCGGCGGCAAGAAATCACCCTTGCCGATCTGCATCACAATCGACGAGACAACGGTGGCGTGCATAAGCCAGAGTGCGGCCCGGTCCAATGTGCGCACACTTGCTCGGGTAACGGTTCGGCCCCCCGCGTCATCCGTCATGGCTTGATTGTTCACGGTCGACAGTGCATTTGCCAAGTTCTTAGGGGTCGGCCACCTCGCTACGTCACGTCTTCTTCACGCACCATAGAGATCAGCGCGCCGTCGTCGTACGGCAGCTTCATGTCGGCGTGCGCGACCTCCGTGGCGCCGTTTCGCTGCACGAACATCACCACGGTGTCGTCTCCGTAGTAGTCGGTGAAGTCGTCGTAGGTGAACTCCTTCGAAAGCCGCGTGTACTTGAGCCGCATACCCGAGAGCATCCGTTCGTCTAGCTCGGCACGCGAGAAGGACGGGACGAAAGCGAAGTGCGCGCTCAGATGCCCGGCGGTGTCCCTGCGGGCGTTGCCCGTGCCGGTGGTCTTGGAATCACGGTGCAGCTGGAAGGTGTTGGCCCGGCCGAAGACATGCACGAACTCGCGTGCGGCGGTCGCGTTAATCTCGTCCTCCGGCGTACACGCGAGGAAGCTACCGATGCCCGCAAGATCCATATCCTTGACTGCGTACTCCGAAATAATGTTGGCCGTCTCGGTCTGCAGACCGGCCATTCGCGCGTTCGCCAGATCGGCGTAGTTGCGCGCGACGACGAGCGTGCTCACCCCGTGCTCCTCCAGCAGCGCTGCCGCGTCGATGACCCAGCGATTGACACCGGCGAACATGATGCCCTGCGGTTTGGCGGTCGCCAGCGACAGCCGCTCGCCCACCCGGCCGATACCGAATCCGTAGATCGCGACCGTGCATACGATCACGATAAAGACCAGCGGCACCATCGAGGAGGCCTGTCCGGCAAGTTTGTCCAGTTCCGCGGCCTGCGCGAGGAGCGCGGTCTTATCGCTGCCCGTGGCAACCTGCGCGTCCGCGAGCAGGCCCTGTGCGGCGTTCGCGAATCCCAGCGCGAAGATGCTAGCCACCGCCGCCGCGACGATTCCCCGCGGCGCCATGCATGACAAAAGTGTCTTTTCCTGCCGAGTGACATTAGTGCCCAGGAGCCCCAGCCAGACACTGACCGGCCGCACAATCAGGACTAGCGCGGCCAGGAAGATCAGCGCCTGCGGTGCCACATCGACGATCTGGGCTGGGCTGACCCGGCCGGCAAGTACGACGAACAACGCACCCACGAAGAGAATTTGCAGATGTTCCTTGAACTCGGCGACGTGCTCGAGGTGCAGACCTGGCCGGTTGCCGAGGTAGACCCCGAGCACCGTCACCGTGAGCAGTCCGCTCTCCTCCTGCAGGACGTTGGACACGACCAGCGCGCTGACCGCCGCGGCCAGGAACACCACGCCATGCAGGAAGTCGGGAATCGCCTGGCGACGCATCAACACCTCGAGCAGTACGCCGAGGGCTAACCCGATCCCGAAACCGATCAAGACCGTCTTGCCGAGGACGAGCAGCACGGTGGAGAACGCGGCTTCGGCCTCGCCGGCCAGGATCCCCTGGAAGACAAGCAGAGCGAGGACCGCGCCGATCGGATCGACGACAATTCCTTCCCAGCGCAGCAGTGAGGACACCCGACGCGTCGGGCGCAGCGCGCGCAAGATCGGGTTGATGACGGTCGGCCCGGTGACCACCAGGATCGCGCCGATCAGCAGCGCGATCTTGAGGTTGAACCCCAGCAGCCAGGCCGCCACCGTGATCATCACCCACGCGAGTGCAACGGTAAGCGAGCAGAGTCGTCGTACCGGACTTCCGAGACCCCGCACATGCTCCAGCCGCAGCGACAGGCTTCCCTCGAACAGGATGATCCCGACGGTCAACGTGACACAGTCCAGTACGACGTCCTGCCCGAGGACATGCTCGGCCGATACGACTTGGCCGAGGCCGAACCCGACTGTCAGCAGCAACAGGATCGACGGGAACCTCAACCGCCATGCGACCCACTGACACACGACGCTGAGCGCGATGACGAGGCAGATGTAGCCAGCCGGAGAAATGCGGCCGAGCACGTCGTACGCGTTGGCCAGGAAGTCGGACATCTAGAACACGATTCCGGCTGCCGCGGCGCCCCGCAACTAATTGCCCCGTCGGGATTGTCACAGGTCTTTGCCCTGCGTTTCCCGGGGTGGATCTGGCCGCGACTTCCAGGCCAAACCCATCCCGGAAAGCACGCGCGGTGCTAGTGGGCTCCCATACCGCCATCGACGCGGTACTGCACGCCGGTCAGGAAATTGCTCTCATCAGAGGCGAGGAACAGCACGAGGTTGGCGATGTCGGTCGATTCGGCGTATCGGCCCAACGGGATATTGCTGGTAAACCGGGCCTGCGCGGCCTCCGGGTCCGCCGGGTTCACGCCCTTTTCCAACGCCCGCATCATGCGCGTGTTGACCGGCGATGGGTGGATGGAGTTGACGCGCACGCCGTATGGCGCAGACTCAAGCGCCGCCGTGCGGGTCAACCCGACGACGCCATGTTTGGACGCCGTGTACGGGCCGATGCCCATGCTCCCGCGCAGCCCGGCGACCGACGAGGTATTGATGACACTGCCGCTCTTCTTCGCATTCATGACGGGCAGCACATGTTTGAGACCCAGGAACACGCCGCGCAGGTTCACGCTGATCACCCGGTCGAAGTCTTCCACTGCAGTCTCGACCAGCGGGACGGCCACCTTCCCCTCGATACCGGCGTTGTTGAAGAACACGTCAATCCCGCCGTACGCCTCGACCGCCTGCTGAACGTAGGACTTGACATCCGATTCCTGCGACACGTCTGCGGTGATGGCGAGTACGTCGCCGAGCTTCGACAGCCTGTCGCGGGTCGCCAAGAACTCGTCGCTGTCGAGGTCGACGATCGCCACCCGGGCGCCACGTTTGACGAACTCCTCGGCAACGGTCGCGCCCAAGCCACGCGCTCCGCCGGTGATTACTACGCTACGTCCCTGAAAATCTGCCACTTCGTGTCCTCTCAGTCGTTACCTGCGGACTATGCCATCGACGACCGCATTCCCGCTAGAGGAACGTGAATGACGAGTGCTTCGGGGTCGCTACGATTGCGGGCATTTCCCGCTCGCTGCGTCGCGAGGACCGCAGTTCACGGGGCTTCGTTGTGGTGGACGCCGAGCTGCTCGCAGGCGTCGTTCAACAGGGTCTGCACCGCCAATGTGTCGTCGAGCGGCATCATTGCGCTTTCGGTACGCCCCGCGCGCATGCCGTCGGTGACCTCGATCAGTTCGTGCGAGTAGCCGACGCCAAGGGGCTCGCGGGTGATGTGTTCGGGCTCCGCACCGGAACGGTGTAGCACGATCGCCTTCGGATGATGAAAACGCGGCGGGACGTCGATCCAGCCCTTAGTGCCGAAGATCCGCGCGTAGCCCGGCAGCGAGTGGCGCAGCGAGATCTGAAGCGCAGCGGACTTGCCGTCGTCGTACCCGAGCAGCAGACCGGCCTCCAGGTCGACGCCCGTCGGCGCCAAGGAACCGGTAGCGACGATTTTCTCCGGCGTACCAAGGAAATGTTGTGCGAACGAGACGACGTAGACACCGAGGTCGAGCATCGCGCCGCCGCCTTGGGCAGGGTCGAACAGCCTGTCCGCCGGGTCGTAAGGGCGATCGACTCCGAGCTCTGCTTGTACGGCGCGGACTTCACCAATCGCACCGTCCGCGATCAGGTCGCGCGCGGCGACGATCGCCGGCTGGAAGCGGGTCCACATCGCCTCCATACAAAAGATCCGCGCCGCACGCGCCCGCTCGACGATTTCCCGTGCGCCTGCGACCGTGGCGGTAAACGTCTTCTCAATGAGCAGCGCCTTGCCGGCATCGAGCGCCGACCGAGCGATCGCCAAGTGCTGCGGATGCGGCGTGGCGACGTAGATGACGTCGACCTCGGGATCTGCAACGAGTGAGTCGTATGAGCCGTGCGCGACCGGGATCGCGTGACGGGCGGCAAAACCGTCCGCCCGCTCCTGCGAGCGCGACCCGACAGCGGTGATCACGGCGCTCTCGACGTACTGGAAATCTGGTACGACGAGATCCGCGATCCGTCCAGGGCCGGCTATCCCCCAGCGAACTTTACGTTCCATGACGGCCACGCTACCTGCCCGCGTCGCGTGACTAGTCAGGCCGAGGCGCGTTCGCGACCGAACTCGAGGGCCTCCGCCCAGCTCGCGCGGCCGGCGATCAGCGGGCGAAACTTCATCAGGTGCCGCGGCTGGTTGATCGCGAACGCACCGACCACCGTGTCGCCCTCCCGATAGAGCGACAGGAACGAGCCATCGTCAGTCGAGCCGATAACTACCTGCACCTCGTCGGAAGGGATGCCGATGAAGCGGATGTTGGCGTCGTACCAGTCGGACCAGAAGTACGGCGCGCCGCTAAATGGCTTGCGCGCCTGCGGATCCACCGCGCTCTGGCCTGCGTGCCGGCCCTGGTCACCCGCCGAGGTCCAGTGTTCGAGCCGCATCAGCCGGTCGAAGGTCGGGTTGACCCAGCGCGCGACGTCACCGGCGGCGTACACGCCCGGCGCACCGGTCCACAGCGTCTCGTCACAGACGATGCCATTGTCCAGCCGCAAACCGGAATCACCCAGCCAGCCGGTCGCCGGATCCGCACCCGTACCGACAACGACCAGGTCCGCTTCGAGGACGGCGCCGTCCGAGAGAATCACGCGTTCGACATGCCCGTCGCCCTCCAGCCGGTCGACGGGTACGCCGCACATCAGTTGCGTGCCGTTGCGCTGATGCAATGCGGCGCACGCGGCGCCCATCTGCTCGCCGATCGCGCGCACCAATGGGGTGGGCAACGCCTCGACGATCGTCACCGGCAGACCACGCGCCCGTCCCGCCGACGCGATCTCCGAGCCGATGAAGCCACCACCAACGACCACCAACCGGGTCGCCCGATCGAGACCGGCTCGCAGCACCCGCGCGTCGTCCAGGGTGCGCAACGTCAGTACGCCGCCCAGCGTGCCTACTTCCGGCATCGTCCGGGCGGTAGACCCGGTGGCTATCACGAGCGCGTCGTACCGGTGCTCGGTCGCGCCGGTGTGCACCACTTGTTCGGCGACGTCGAGACCAGTGGCCGGCTGGCCCAGGAAGAGGTCGACGCCGAGTTGCTCGCGCATCGCTTCTTCGGTCCGATAGAACGTCGGCTGCGGCTGCTCGTCGGTGAGATAGGTCTTGGACAGCGGCGGTCGGTCGTAAGGCAGATGCTCCTCGGCGCCGATCAGCGAAATCCGTCCGGCGTACCCCGTCTTGCGGGCACCCTCGACGGCACGCAGTCCGGCGACCGAGGCGCCGACGATGACGAGGTGGTCGACGTCCGTCACCGCTCGATCCGCAGCGACCGCGTCGGGCAGCTCTCGACGGCCCGCTCGACAAGTTCCAGCTCGTCGTCGGTGAAGTCCGGTTTGATGACGGTCATCGTGCCGTCGTCGTTGGTTTCGAAGTGCTCGGCCGAAATCGACTCGCAGATGCCCAGCCCTTGGCATCGCTCTTGGTCGTGAATGATCTTCATCTTTAACTCGGCTCCCGTTCTGTCGGCGCTAGATCTTGAGTCTGGGTGAATCGAGCTCGTGGTCCACGATAGATAGCGCGATCGCGGCGTACTCGCGGGCGATCTCTCTCGGACTTTTTGGCCCGTCAGATCGGTACCAAAACGCGACTGACTGGCACATCCCGACCAGCGCACGGGCGGTCCCGTCGGGGATCTCGGCCGTGAACACGCCGGTCTCGACACCCACCGCAAGCAGGTCGGCGATACGGCGTTCGACGGCCCGCCTTGCTTCGGCGTACGAGTGACTGGTCTCTTCCTTCAGAAAGCGAAATTCCGGGTCCAGGAATGCGAAGTCCGCGTGGTAGGTCATGTGGAGTACGACGGCCTCGATCGTGTTGGCGAGCTGCGTCCGCAAGTCGTCGCCGGCCGCGGCCATGGCCAGCCGGACCCGCTCGACGACCGCGTGAATCGAGATGTCGATCAACGCTGCGAGCATCGCCTCTTTATTGCGATGGTGGTAATACAGTCCCGGCACGGTGACTCCGACGCGCGACGCGATGTCGCGCACCGAGGCACCGTGGTAGCCATGCTCGCGGAAGGCCGCCAACGCCCCGCGCAAGACAGGCGTGAGCTGGAGTTCGTCGTACTCTCGCCACTGGTCCATCCGCGCCTCTCTGGATTTGCTCGAACTATATCCCCGACGCGAGCGCCAATCTGAGTTTCGGCAAAATGTGCAATTGAGATCTGACGCTTGTCGTCGCGGTTCGGAGTTGCCGCCGCGCAGCTGGCGGACCTGCTCGCGACCGGGCACGCCACCAGCGCCGTAGTCGCGTTCGCATTTGCGCTGTTCGCAATCCTGGCAGGCTGGATCAACTTTTCCTGGTTCGCATCCGCATTTGACACCGACGTAGTCGACTTGTCACTCATTCCCACCTTCGTCGCGATCGCGGTACTCGGCGCTCTCGAACTGCTGCTCCCGGTAGTAGCCCAAGGGCGGGCAGGCGGTACACCGTGGCACCCACACCACATCGCCGACCGGTACGGCGGGTTCGCGATCATCGCACTCGGTGAGGGCATTGTCGGCACCGTCGCGTCCTCTCGTAGTGCGTTAGGCGGATCGTCCGGGCTCGATTGGGACGTGGACGCGGTACTGGTCGTGGTCGCGGGGATCGGACTCACCTTCGCGATGTGGTGGACGTACTTCCTCACGCCGTACGGCGATCTGTTGCGCCTTCGCCCGAGCCGGGGCTATCTCTTCGGCTGCGGCCATATCCTGTCGCGGATCGCGAGGCGAGTTGTCGCGGACGGTCGAGCAAGTTGTCGCGGATCGCGAGGTCGGCCTCTAGCTACGACTCGGGACGGGGCCACGGCCGGCCGTCGAGCCGCTCGATATCGGTATTGAAGCGCTTGAGCCAACGAGAGAATTCGGCCACTTCCTCGGGCTTCCAATCGGCCAGTACGCGCTCGAGGCCATTGGTGTTGAACGCCCGCTCGGCCTCGAGCCTGCTCGACCCCTCAGCCGTGATTCGAAACTTGCGCGCCATGCCGCCACCGGGATCCGGGATGCGCTCGACGAGCGCCGCGGACAACAACGCGGCCGTCTGCCGGTTCAGGGTTGATGTGTCCAGTCCAAACGCGTCGCTAAGCTCGCCTATCGACATCGGGCCTTGCACGCCGATGCGGCTGAGCACGATGTACGCGCTGCGGTCGAGCCGCTCATCGTTGTCGCGCGGACGAGCACGCAAATCCATATGCCGACCCAGCACCATCGTTTCGAATTCGACTAAATGGGTGGGCTTGTCCATCTCACGATCCTCCCTCTCCTGTGCGATCGGGCACACGTCGGGTCACGGCTATCGCCAAACACCACGCCCGTGTAACGTGCACAATGCACAGAATATGCACGATACACATTCGGGAGCAGCAGTTCCAACGTAAGGAGATGCGCGTGGACAGTTCCACGAAACCGGTGGTTCACCCAGGCCGCTTGATCGGCGTACTCGCATTCACCGGCATCGTCGGCGCGCTCATGCAGACACTCGTAGTCCCCTTGATCGGCGTACTGCCGAAGATCCTGGACACCTCGGCGTCCAATGCCACGTGGGTCATCACCGTGACTCTGCTCGCCGGTGCCGTAGCCACGCCCGTGATCGGTCGACTGGGCGACATGTACGGCAAGCGCCGCGTTCTGTTGATATGCACCGCGCCACTCATTTTGGGATCGGTCGTGTGCGCGACGGCCTCATCACTGGCGCCGATGATCATCGGCCGTGGCTTGCAGGGACTCGGGGTCGGTCTGATCCCGCTCGGTATCAGCGCGATGCGCGACCTGCTTCCTCCCGAGCGACTGCACTCCTCGATCGCCTTAATGAGCGCCTCGATGGGCATCGGCGGCGCGCTCGGCCTGCCTGTCGCGGCCGCGGTCGCCGAGAACGCTAGCTGGCGGGTGCTGTTCTGGGCAGTCGCGGTACTCAGCGCGATCATCTTCGTACTGCTGTGGATCATCATTCCGGAAATCCCTGTCAGCGGGAAGGTCGGCCGCTTCGACGTCATCGGCGCGATCGGTCTCGGCGTGGCCTTGGTCTGCTTCCTGATGGCGGTGTCGAAGGGCGGCGACTGGGGATGGGCGAACGCGAAGACACTTCAGCTTTTCGGCGCGGCCGTCGTTGTCGCACTGATCTGGGGCTGGTGGGAACTGCGCGTCTCCAGTCCGCTGGTTGACCTTCGGATGACGGCTGGTCGTCAAGTGCTACTCACCAACGTCGCATCGGTGGTCGTAGGTTTCGGGATGTACGCATCCTCGTTGATCATCCCGCAGCTGATGCAACTGCCGTCCGCGACCGGCTACGGCCTTGGACAGTCGATGCTTGCCATGGGACTGTGGATGGCGCCCGGCGGCCTGATGATGATGGCGGTCTCGCCGATCGGCGGTCGCATCTCGTCTACTCACGGGCCAAAACTCACACTGCTGCTCGGCTGTCTGGTGATCGCTGCCGGCTACGGATCCTCGATCTTCCTAATGGGGTCGATCTGGGGACTGATGATCGCCGTCTGCATTATCTGTGGCGGCGTCGGTCTGGCGTACGGCGCGATGCCGGCACTCATCATGGCCGCCGTACCACTGTCGGCCACCGCCTCCGCCAACAGCGTCAACACCCTGATGCGTTCCATCGGCACCTCGATGTCCGCGGCGGTGGTCGGCGTGGTCCTGGCGCAGATGAGTACGCAGGTCGGTGGGTACAACCTGCCGACCGAGGCGGGATTCCGCACCGGTCTGCTCATCGCCTGCGGTGTCGCGATTGTCGCCGCAGCAATCACGCTGGCTATTTCGTCCGGGCCTCGACGGACCGCGCCCGAGCCCGAACCCGCACTGGCGGCGCCGGTTCCCAGCGCCTAGTCCACTACCTGCGTAGAGTCCGGCCGCTACGTCTGAAGCGCGCGTTGCGGCTACGCTCGTGCCTCGCGGCGCTCAACGGGCGAGACTCAATCGGTGAAGAGGCTCCGAATATCGGCGGCGCTCAACGCCGCGTCTTGCATCCCGTCGCCACCCATCACCGAGTCGAACAACTTCGCCTTGCGGCCCTTCAGCGCCATCACCTTCTCCTCGATGGTGTCGGCGGCGACGTATCGGTAGACCATGACCGTCTTGTCTTGGCCGATCCGGTGCGCGCGGTCGATCGCCTGCGTCTCCGTGGCGGGGTTCCACCACGGATCCATCACGAAGCAATAGTCGGCCTCGGTCAGGTTGAGGCCAAAACCGCCCGCCTTGAGGCTGATCAAGAACACCGGAGCATCGCCGTCCTTGAACGACGAGATCACCGCGGCCCGGTTACGGGTGCTGCCATCGAGGTAGCAATAGGGGACGCCCGCCGCATCGAGCTTCTGCTTGATCCGTCCGAGGAAGCTGGTGAACTGGCTGAACACCAGCGCACGATGACCCTCCCCGGCGAGCTCAGTCAACTGCTCGCATAACAACTCAACCTTTGCCGACGGCACGTTGGCGTAGTCGTCCTCGACGAGACTGGCATCCAGCGCGAGTTGGCGCAGCAAGGTCAGCGACCGCAAGATCACGAACCGGTTGGCGTCGAGGTCGTTGATCATCCCCAGGACCTTCTGGCGCTCGCGCTGTAGGTGTGTCTGGTAGATCTTGCGGTGCTTGGGCAGCAGTTCGACCTCGACGACCTGTTCTTGTTTGGGCGGAAGCTCCGAGGCGACCTTCTCCTTGGTACGCCGCAACATCAATGGTCGGATCCGTCGTTGGAGCTGCGCCAGCAGCTCGGTGCTGTTGCCGCGTTCGATCGGCTTGCGATAGGTGTCGGCGAACCTGTCGGGCCGCGGGAAAAGCCCCGGGGCGACGATCGACAGCATCGCCCACAGGTCCATCAGGCTATTTTCCAGCGGCGTACCGGTGACGGCGAGCTTGAACGGCACGGGCAGGCGGCGTACGCATTGGTAGGTCTTCGCGCGGTAATTTTTGACGAACTGTGCTTCGTCAAGAATCAACCCGGACCACGGCAGGCCGGCGTACGACTCGAAGTCGATCCGCAGCAAGGTGTACGACGTGATCACGATGTCGGCGCCGGCGACCAACGCGGCGGTGTCGCTCTTACGCTTGGCCTCGGTCTGATCGATTGACACGACGCGCAGATGTGGCGCGAATCGTTGGACCTCCCGCGCCCAGTTGGACACCACGCTCGACGGCGCCACCACCAGGAACGGCGGCGCCTCCGGATCACCCTGGCGAGCCCGGCAGATCAGCGCGATGGTCTGGAGCGTCTTGCCCAGGCCCATGTCGTCGGCGAGGATGCCGCCGAGCCCGTGGTCGAACAAGAAGGCCAACCATTGGAAGCCGGTCAGCTGGTAGGGCCGCAGCTCGGCGTCGAGCGTGGTCGGCACCGGCGCCGGGTCGGCGGGTTGGTCATCGAGCAGCCCGGCCATTGTCTCGGCCCACCGCGACGACTGATTTTCAACGACCCCGAGCTCGACCAGGTCCTCCCAGAACCCAGCGTGGTATTTGCTGATCCTTAGTGACTCGCCCTCGTGTTCCTGGAGCTCACGGGCCTCGGCGATGAGCCGGCGCAGCGCCTCGAACTCGGCGCGTTGCAGGCTGAAGTATGCGCCCGATTTGAGCATCAGGAACTCGTCGTCGCGAGCGAGCGCGGCGAACAGCTCGATGAACGGCACCGTCTGGTCGTCGACGGTGACCTGGACACCCAGGTCGTACCAGTCGGCCTCGCCGGGTAGGTCCGAGGTCGACACGCGTACGACGGGCGCGGTCTCGATGTAGCGGTAGTCCGGCAGGTCACCGTTGATCTCGACTAGGACGTCGTGCCCGCGCAGCGCGGAGATCGTCTCGTTGACGAACGCCGCAGCGTCGATGCTCATTAACGCGACGGGCGGCCGCTCGGCGTCGTCGAGTGGCATGCCGACCGCGACCGGCAGCGCGCGCACCAGCGCCGTTTCGGCGGCCAGGTCGCGCACGGCATGGCCCGGCTCGTCCGCGGCATCGGAGCCGACCGCGAACCGCGACGTCGCCTCGCCGACGGCGTACTGCACCTTCCAACGCAGCCGCAGACTGAGGTCCGGCTGTGGGTCCACGATGACGACGAGGGTCGGCGCGGAGATAGACGGCAGGTCGACCGAGTCATCGGAGGACGTGATCCGGGTGGTATTACGCAGCCGCGGGTAGAACTCGTCGGCCAGCCGGTCGATGTCCGCACGCGGCACCGTCATGTCCTGCGGGTCGAACACCCAGTCCCGCAGATCACGGCTGGGCCGCGCAGCAAGCTTGGCGATCGTCAGCGTGCCGGGCCGGCGGGGCTCCTCCGGTGCCGTCTCGTGAAACAGACTGTGCGTGGGCGAGCCGAGCCAGCCGATGCCTGCCGGCGAGAATACGTCGCCTCCGATGCTGACCCGCGGCGCTATCGCGAAGTCTTCACCGCTGCGCCGCACGTCAAGCACGATCTCTGCCGGCTGGGCCGAGAGCACGAGTTCGGTGGGCGTCGCCGTACCCCGCGACTCGAGCAGCAGCGGTATCCCGGCGTCGGACATCGTCGACAAGAACGACCAGAGCATCGGACCGACCGCGCTCAGCGACGTCCACCCACCGCTGCCGTAGTAGCGGTAGTCGCTGCGCAGCTGCGTGTAGGAGTAGAACTCGCTCAGCTGTTCGCGGTGCCGCGGCGGGAAGCCACGGTCCCCGCGCAGACTCGCCCACGAGAGCCCACTGCTGACCCAACGGCCGCTGCGGCCCCACCCGACGGGTCGTACGCCGAGGCCGATCGGCGTACTCTGCCGGTCTCCGGTGATGCTGCGATCAACCCGAAACATCAGGCCGACCGGCTGATGGCGGGACTGCTGTTGACGTGCAGGAGACTGCCCGGCGAGCTGGCCGAGGCGGCTGTCCCACGTCGCGCTGGAGACCCGCGACTGTTCCCCGCGAGCGCTTCGAACCGCGATCATCAAGGCTGCGGCGTGCTTGC
Source organism: Antricoccus suffuscus (assembly GCF_003003235.1). NCBI lineage: Bacteria > Bacillati > Actinomycetota > Actinomycetes > Geodermatophilales > Antricoccaceae > Antricoccus > Antricoccus suffuscus. The sequence goes on along the minus strand of NZ_PVUE01000004.1, from coordinate 204,347 downwards.
AGTCGAAGCCGACCGGGCAGCTGCACGAACCGGCAGGCTCGGCGCGATCGTTGAAATAGACCGTCGTGTTGTAGGGCTTCGGCTGGGTGCCGTCGACCCGTCCGCGCAGCTGTAGCGGATCTTCCGCGACGTCGATTTTGCTGACCAGGCCGCGCCGCGCATAGGACCGCCCGCGCTTGAACGACTCGCTACCAACCATGCGGATGATGACGGAGTCGTCGAGCAGTTCAGCTAACGCCACGGACATGCCGCGAGGATAACGCGCGACGCCGACACGGCTCGCGGCGCTGGCGCTACGGAGTGCGTACGCCGGTCAGCTGGGTCGCCTGCCCGACAAGCCTGCCTTTGCTGTCCCACGCATACGTCGTCTCGTCCATCCGGTCGTTACCGATGTCGAGGCTTTTGGTGAAGACCCGGACCGGACCGGGCGCGGGCAGCCGACGAATGTACGCCGAAAGCTGCATCGTCGGCGCCCAACCCGCAAGTCCCATGTCAAAGGAGATCGGCGGAGTCGGGTCGAGCGGTATCAGCAGGCTCATGGGGTCCCAGGCTGCGCCGTCCGCGAGGCGGATCCAGCCGCCGATCGTGCCGGCATGTCCCGGTTCACCCCGCGTGAACCCCATCCCCTTCGGGTCGAACCGTTGCTCGACCATGTCCATCATCGGTACGTCGAAGCCGGCGCCCGGCGCCGACCTGGGCATCAGGTCACAGTCCGACTCGTCCGGGATGTCGGGCGGCGTCGCCGCCGTCCACCACGCGTCCGCGTCGTCGAGCACGCCCTGGACCAGCAGCGAGTCGACGCACGGCTTGTCGTTTTGCAGGAGAGTGGCGCGCAGCTGCGACGCGCCTCGACCCGCTCGCAGTACGTCGACCTGCACCGTTGCGGGCCCGACGTCCGGCGCTTGCAGGAAGCTGCTACTGATTGCCTGCAGATGCGGATGCGAGTCACCGACCATATCGGCGGCGGCCCGCGCGACGATCCCGAGCAGGTAACCGCCTTGCGGTTTGACTCCGACCGTCCATTGCTCGCTGATGTATGCGTCGTACATTCCCGCGCCGACGGCCGTAACCGCGGTCGCCTTCTCATAAATCCCCATCGGACGAGCCTACCGGGCGCGGCGCGGCAGATTCTTTCCCGACTACATCGATAAGCCCGCCCCACAATCGGTCCGTCGCGACGCGGTGACAGGATGACCACCTATGCGGATCAAGAACGACGTCCCCCGCGACGTCCTGACGATGGCCGGGGTCGCGCTATGCGTCTCGCTGGGCTTCGGCATCGTCGCGCCGGCGATCCCGCTTTTCGCAACCCAGTTCGGGGTGTCGGCGACCGCGGCCGGCGTCGTCGTTTCGTCGTTCGCCTTGATGCGTCTAATTTTCGGTCTCGTCGCGGGCCGACTGGCCGACCGCCTCGGTGGCCGCACCAGTCTCATCATTGGCCTCGCCGTCGTCGCGGTATCCAGTCTGCTGGCGGGCGTCGCGCAGGACTACCCACAGTTGCTGATCTTGCGCGGGATCGGCGGTATGGGTTCGGCCTTGTTCGGCGTCGCATCAATGGCGATCGTGCTCAACGCCGCCGGCAAACAGCTGCGCGGCCAAGCGATGAGCATCTACCGCATGGGTTTTCTGGTCGGCGGCATCATCGGTCCAGCGGCTGGGGGCGCGGTACTGGGCATCTCCCTGCGTGCACCGTTCTTCTTGTACGGCGGCACCCTCGCACTTGCTGGGGTTGTCGGGCTTGTGTTCCTCGGCCGGGATGCTGAAAAAGCCACGCCGAGCGACTCTGACGAGGGGGACGCCGTACCCGAGACCCCTGCACCGGACCGGACGTTCGGCGAAGTTCTGCGCACCCGCGAGTATCAGGCCGCCCTGACCACCAACTTCGCCGTAGGGCTAGCGGTTTTCGGAATCCGAAGTACGGTCCTACCGCTGTTGATCGTGGAGCATCTGCACGCCTCACCGGGTTGGGTCGGTGTCGCTTTTTTGGTGTCGGCGCTCGTGCAGACTGCGTTGATGTTTCCCGCCGGCAAATGGTCCGACACGGCAGGAAGGCGGCCGCCACTTGTTGTTGGCTCGGCGATCGCGGGCGCGGGCCTGCTCATGCTCGCGTTCGCCGGATCGCTCGCGATGGCCCTCATCGCGATCGGCCTGTTCAGTGCTGGCTCTGCGTTTCTGGGGACCGTTCCAGGCGCCCTTGTCGGCGATGTCGCAGGAAAGCGCAGCGGCACGGTGCTCGCGGTATTCAACATGGCCAGTGACTTCGGCGCCGTGATCGGGCCGGTGGTCGCCGGCTGGCTCGTCGATCAAGGGTCGTACACGGCCGCGTTCGGGCTCGGGGCAGGCGTCGTACTGCTCTCCGGCGTACTCGGGATGCGGTTGCGTCCCCGTGAGGCTTCCACGATTCGGTAGGAAGTTTGACCCTTCCAGAAGACCTCGAGCGATACCGCGGCTGCCGCGGCCACCTGAATTGCCGATCCGGTCGCGTGGGCGAGTGATACTACGGTGATCGCTATGGCCATCAGCGATATTCCCTCACGCAGATGCGGCCGTTCGGCCACGCTGCTCGGCAACCCGAGCGACCGTCCTCGCGCGGCTCCGGATGAGGTGGACCTTCCATGCGTGTAGTGATTGCCGAGGATGAAGTACTGCTGCGCGAAGGTCTCAGACACGTGCTTGACACCGACGGGTTCGACGTGATCGCTACGGTCGGCACGGCCGTGGAGCTCGACCAGGTGGTTACGCGCATGCGCCCAGATCTGGTGATCACTGACATCAGGATGCCTCCGACTCACACTGATGAGGGGCTTCTGGCCGCGCTGAGGATCAAGAAGACGACGCCGTCCATCGCGGTGGTGGTGTTATCGCAGTATGTGCAGCGCCGGTATGCCACCGAGTTACTCCAACGGGACGGCGGGGGCGTGGGCTACCTGCTCAAACAACGCATCGCCGATGTGCCCACGTTTACGGCAGACCTGCGACGGGTCGCCTCCGGAGGCACCGCACTCGACCCTGACGTCGTGTCGGTGATGGTAACGCGGGCCAGCGTTCTAGGCGGGGCCGTCGGGACGCTGACGCCTCGACAACTCGAGGTGCTGGGCTTGATGGCCCAGGGCCGCAGCAATGCGGCCATCGCGAGCGAGCTACACCTGAGTGAGAAGTCTGTCGTGCAGCACACTTCGCACATCTACGACGCGTTCGGCTTACCGGTCGACGCCGATGACCACCGCAGGGTCCTGGCAGTCATCCGCTATCTGACGGACGCCGGCGAGGCCCGCGCCTCGCGGCACGGACCGTGAGGTACGAAACGTCGACCAGCTATCGGACGGCCAGAGTGAGTCGGCGCGGTTTACGGAAGATCAGGCCGACCGGCGTCTCGCTGCGGCGTACGTCGAGGTGGGCCTCCGGCAGGTGCCGCCGCAGCGCGAAGATCGCCTCGCGCGCTTCCAGCCGGGCGAGGTGTACGCCGAGGCAGTAGTGCGGACCGAGCGCGAATCCAAGCTGACGGGTGAGATTCGCCCGATCTGGATTGAAGGTGTCAGGATCGGCGAACTGCCGCGGATCCCGGTTCGCGCCGCTGACCGAGACCATCACCAGGTCACCGCGGCGAATCTGGGCGGCGCCGATCTGGATATCGGTCGTCGCGTAGCGGTCCAACCGGGCGGCGGCCGGCTCGATCCGCAGCGACTCCTCGATCGCCCGGTCCACCGCGCGCTCGTCGAGCGCATCCGGGCTTTCGGCGAGCGGGTCGGCACCGCGTCGCCAGAGGTACTGCACGGCATGCGCAATCATCCCTTCGACCGTTTCGACGCCGCCGATCATCATGATCGCAAGGTTGCCGACCGTTTCCTCGACGGTGAGCGGATCGGCGCCCGAGGTCGCGGCATCGAGCAACGGACTCGCCTCGGTCCGTCGTACCGTCTCGAGCACCCGGGAGCGCAGTTCGTCGAGGGCACGCGTCGGGACCGCAGCCGGACGGCCCGCCGCGTCGGCTTCAAACGCGGCAGCCAGCAGGTGGTGCCACTCGACGACCTCGGCCGCCGACGTACGCGGCAGCCCCAGAGTCTCGGCCAGTACGGCGATCGCGAGAGGTTGCGCAAGCTCGGACAGCACCTCGATGCTCGCCCGGTCGGCGCGGGCCACGACGAGCCCGTCTGCGATCCGTCGGGTTGCCTCGGTGAGTCGCTGCCGAATGGCGGCCGGACGATACGGCGCGGCAAAAGCCCCGCGGTGGCGAGAATGTGCCGCCCCGTCGACGGTCAGCATGCTCTCGCCAGTGAGCCGTGCGGTCGAGAATCGAGCGTCCTGGACGGTGAAGGTGCCTGAGTCCTTCAACACTTGCACCGCCTCGTCGTACCCGGTGACCAGCCAGCCGTCGAGCTCATCGACCCACAGCACCGGGGAGCTTTCACGGCACGCCCGCAGGACTGGGTGCGGGTCGTTTGTCAGCGCCTCAAGGTCGATCGGCATGTTGTCCAGTCTGTCAGTCGCGCAGTTGGGTGCTGCGTTTGTGTACGACGTCCGGACATTTCGTTGCACTTAGATCGCGAGCAGCTATAAGAGGCTGTTCAAGATCAACATCACCGACGCGACGGATGTCGGTCCCGCCTCGACTGTCCCCACGTCCTCTCGGCCGGACTACTGACCGCCGGAGGCGCCCTCACCTGGCGTGCCCGCCGGCGGTCGTAACCCTGGCTCGACCGGCGCTAGGAGCTCGACCCGGTTGCCCGGACCGTCAGCGGTATGGCACCGCTCGTTACCCGGAAAGTTATACCGCTGGCTCCAGTCAACGTCGAACCCAAGCTCGACCAGCCGCTCAGTGATGGCCTCAAGTTCGGCCACACTAGCGAACTGCACCGCCGGATGCGCTTTGAGGGCGGGTGAAAACGGGTCCTCGACCCCGACATGGATCTCCGCTGTCACCGCTCCCGAGTCGTCGTATGCCCGGAACCACACCCCGCCTTTGGGCTTGAGATCTTCGGGCTTCTCCACCTCGGTCAGTCCGAGACCGTCGGCGTAAAACCGTCGGGCCTCGTCCTCGGTCCCAGGGGGGCAGGCGACCTGGACATGATGCAGCCTCATCTTGCTCCTCCTGCTCGCATTTGGTCTATCTATAGACAGGCTAAGCAGGAGAGCCAGCCGTCGTGTTGCCCGCCGTGCGACGAGTCCCTCGCCGGGCATTCGTATCTAGCAGCCTCGGCTAGGCGGACTTCAGGGTCGCGGCGATCTTACGCATGAGCTTTGTCGGCGGATGGCCATCGAGATTCGAGATATTCATGAGGATGACGACCGAATTGTCCGTCCCCTGCTGTCCCATAACGGCAAGGGTAAAGCCGAAGCCCTCGCCGGTATGTCCCCACCAACCGGCGATCTCGCCAATACCAAGCGCGTACTGGTCGTACTCGGGGCCTTTATCTAACGGCGCACCGACGAGTCGCGCGGCCTGGAGCTGCGGGTTGAGCAAGGTCCCATTGGCCAGCGCAGGCGCGTAGATCTGCAAGTCCGCGAGGGTCGAGACCATAGCCCCGGACCCCGCGAAGATGGAGAAGTTGTTGCCCTGCGGCTCCATCTTCGTGTTATCGGGCTGGTAGCCGACAGCGTGCGGTTTTGGCCAGTCTGAGTCACTCGTCGCGTAGGCCGTGTGCGTGAGCTTTAGCGGCGTGAAGATCTGCTGCTGAAGCACCTGGGCAATGGGCATGCCGGTGACCATCTCGATGATCCGGCCCAGCACTACGGTGTTGGTGTTTGTGTAGACGTGCTTGGCTCCGGGCGGAAACTGCGCCGGCTCGGTTGCTGCAAAGCCGATGAGCTCGTCGGCCGTGAACTCTTTATCTGGATTCGCCGAGTAGGCCTTGATGAAGGCGTCGTTGGTGTATTCCGGCAGCCCACTCGTCATATTCGCTAGCTGTCGAACGGTGATCTGGTTGGCGTTCGGAAGGTTGGGCATCCATTTCGCGATCGTGTCGTCCAGACTTAGCTTGCCCGCTTCGACCAACTGCAGAGCCGCGGTAACCACGAAAGACTTCGTCACGCTGCGCAGCGGCCACGTCATCTCGGTGGTCAGCGGCGCCTTCGTCTTGAGGTTGGCGACGCCGACGGTCGCCGTATAGTCGCCCTTGTCGGCGAGATGAATTCCAACGACCGCCCCTGGCACGTTGTACGTCGCCACTGCCTCAGCGATGTCATCATCGATCGCCTTCTTGAGGGCCGGCTTGAGGGTGGTCACGGAGGCCACCTCTGGGACGGTGCTGGGCGGGGATTTGCTGGCCGTGCTCGCCGTCTTAGGTTGGGCGGCACAGCCACCGACTACGAGCGCGAGAATCGGAACGAGCCAAGCCGCGCGGATCCTGTACTTTGCCACGACGCACCCTCAATCGGCGCCACCGCCGTGCCGCTTGCCGCGGAACGCCCCCCGACGCATTTCCGAGATTACTACCGATCGAGACTCAGCGATATGGGCTGGCGGGTTGCCGCCAGTTCCGATATCGCACTTACTGCGGCTATGCTCGGCGCCATGGTCACGCGAAGTTTCCATCGCACGGCGCTTCGAGGTAGTCGCAGGACAAGTCCACCGTCAGTGGTGAGACTTTGAATGCTAGTCCGGTCGTCGAGCCGCAGGCAGCGCCAGTTGCCAGATATCGGTCAGCTCATCCAGCATGAGTTCTCGGTCGATGCGCTGCAGGCCCTGGACGACGAGCCTGAACGCGAGCTGATCAAGCTGGATGATCAGAAGCTGAAGCCGCAGGTGCGCCTGAGTTCGTTGGTCAGACGAGACACTGGCAAGGTAGTCGGACATCTCGTCCGCGAAACCCGCAATCGTTCCCTCGGTCTTCTCGGCGAGATGAGGATCGGAGGTCATGGCCTCTCGCACGGCCCGCAGCATCAGTCCGTGCTTCTGATACCAGTTGAGCGTCCTACCCAATGCGGCCCGCAGCACGTCCCGGCCGCCGTCGATCAGCGCAGCATCGACCTGTTGCCAGTACGCCGGAGTATCGGCGAGATTAGTACGCATGATCGCGAGGAGAACGGTGGACTTGTCGGTGAAATGAAGGTAGAACGTCGCCCTCGAAACGTTAGCCGCCTTGGTTATACCGCTGACGGTGGTTCGCCAGTAACCTTCGCTCTCGAAGATGGCTTCCGCCGCGGCCAGCAACCGTTGATGAGTCAGTTCCCGAAGCTCGTCTCGCGCGGTCATACCGGGACGACTGTCGGCAACTCGCTGGAAGTCTGGCGGCGGCGCACTCACGGCGCGACTTTAGCAGAACGATTCGTATGCAAAGACCACCATCGAGAGGACATGAAGTGGACCTGTACCTGAACTGCCCCTGCGGCGAGGTCGTGGAAGGCGAAGACGAGGACCAACTCGTAGAGAAGACGCAGGAGCATCTGCGCAACGCCCATCCGGAGCGCACCTACACCCGTGAGCAGATCCTCTTCTTCGCTTCCTAGGTGTGAGGTTCGCATAAAGAACCCGCATGCCGGTCAGCCATCAAAGATTTGACGCGACAGAGCGCCATTGACTAGACACTATGTCTAGCGTAGGTTCAGTCACATTATTTTTGACGCGAGGAGCACGCGGCGTGGAAGTTACCTTTGTATTGCAGGACAAGACGACTCGCACCGTTGAGGCCGAGCCGGGCTGGAAGCTCATGGAAGTCGCGGTCGACAATGCCGTTCCCGGTATCGACGGGGACTGCGGCGGAGAGGCGGCCTGCGCGACTTGCCACGTGTATGTGAGCCCTCAGTGGCGCGAAGCGACCGGCGAGCGCACGAGCGACGAGCAAGCAATGCTCGACAACACGTTTGGCGTGCGCGAGGACAGCCGCCTCTGCTGCCAGATCACGACGGATGAGGAGCTCGACGGACTGATCGTCGAGGTCGTCGGCAGCTAGATCGAAGCATCTCGCCGCTCGCGGGATGCCCCAGACCACCAAAGCGACACCCGAACCAGGCGATGATCAAACTCCACTTTCGCCGCAACGATCTGGAAGAGACAAACATGACCATCACAGATTCGCATGACGCGGCATTAACTGCGGAGCAGGCCGAGGCGCGCGAGCGCATCTATGCGTTGCCCCTGGAGTCGCTGGACCCGGCCAATGAGGCTCACTATCCGTCCGGTGACATCCACTGGGTCTTCGAGCGCCTGCGCGCCGAGGATCCGGTGCACTTCACGGCGGCGGAACACTCCGAATATGGTCACTACTGGTCGCTGACGAAGTGGGACGATATCCGGGCCGCGGACACCAACCCGAAGGACTTCTCCGCGAACGGCATCATTACGTTGGCTCGTCCAGTGCCCGAGTCGATGACGGAGGAGGAAATGGAGGCCCAGCGACGTCAGGGCATCACCTCGCTACTGAGCATGGACCCGCCGGACCACGAGATCCACCGCGGTGCGGTGTCCGAGGCCGTGGCTCCCGCGAACCTCGCCGCAATGGAGCCCCTGATCCGCGAACGCGCCGGGGCGATCCTGGACGGCCTGCCGATCGGACAGGAGTTTGACTGGGTCGACAAGGTCTCCATCGAACTCACGGCAATGACGTTGGCGACCCTCTTCGACTACCCCCAGGAGCAGCGCCGGAAGCTGACATGGTGGTCCGATGTGATCACCTCGGCCCCCGGTCCCGGCCGGGCGGTCGAGAACCAAGAGGACCGGGTAGTCGCGATGAACGAATTCTTCGACACCTTCAACGACATGTTCACGCGCCGCCAGTCGGAAGAGCCACGTGTGGACTTCCTTTCCCTGCTGGCGCACAGTCCGCACGCCACGGACTTCACGGACCGGGAACTCTTCGGCGATGGAATCGTGCTCCTGGTCGGCGGCAATGACACCACGCGCAACACGATCACCGGCTCGGTATATGCGCTGAGTAAGAACCCGACGGAGAATGCGAAGCTGCGGGCCAACCCCGCACTGATCCCCTCGATGGTGTCCGAGACGATCAGGTGGCAGACACCGCTCACCCATATGACTCGCCGGACCACCCGCGACGTCGAAATTAACGGCAAGATCATCCCCAAGGGCGACCGTGTCGCGATGTGGTACGTGTCGGGGAACCGCGACGAAGACAAGATCCAGAATGCCGCGTCGTACATCATCGACCGTAAGAATCCCCGTCAGCACCTTTCCTTCGGGTTCGGAATCCACCGTTGCCTGGGTAACAAGCTGGCCGAGTTGCAGCTACGGATCATCTGGGAAGAAATGCTCGCGCGTTTCCCGGAAATCAACGTCATCGGCGAGCCCGTGCGTAGCCACAGCAGCTTCATCAAGGGCTACGAGTCGATGACCGTCGTCATCCCCCGGCGCAACTGACCTACGCGATGGTGAGCGGCGATGATCCAGCGGTTCTTGTGATCCGTTGCCAGGCACTGATGGCGAGAACGGTGTGACATGAACCAGTCAGCAGTAGTGATCATCGGCGCCGGCCAAGCCGGCTGCCAAGCCGCAGCCTCGCTGCGGCAGGGCGGGTTCGAGGGCTCGATCACTTTGGTGAACGGCGAGCCCGGCCTGCCGTATCAGCGACCGCCGCTATCGAAGGGATACCTGCTGGGCAAGGTCGATGCGGCCAAGCTGCTGCTTCGACGGGATCACTGGTACCCGAAACAGCGGGTGGATCTGATCTCAGATCAGGTGGTGGCTATCGACAGAGCGGGCCATCAGGTCCAGTTGGCCGGCGGTCCTACGCTGGCGTATGACCATCTGATCCTGGCGACGGGCTCCCGCAACCGGGAGCTGCCGGTCCCCGGTGCCGAGCTGGGCGGCGTAATCGGTATGCGCACGCAAGCCGATGCAGATGCACTGGCGGGTCGGGTCGGCGACGGGGTCGAGGTTGTGGTGGTCGGTGCGGGCTTCATCGGCCTGGAGTTCGCGGCGGTGGCGGCCGCGTTGGGCGCCTCGGTGCATGTGCTGGAGCAGGCCGATCGCCCGATGGCCCGGGCGGTCTCGGCGGCGACGTCCGATTTCTTCCGTCAGGCCCATGAGGACTGGGGCGTGCGGCTCGAGTTCGGGCGGGGCGTGATCGGCATCGGCGGCGATAACGGGGTGGCGACGAGCGCGACACTGACGGACGCACGGATCGTGCCGGCCGATCTGGTCGTGTACGGGATCGGCGTCGTACCCGAGACCACGCTTGCCGAGCGTGCCGGGCTCGGGGTCGACAACGGGATCCGGGTCGATGAGCAGCTACTCACCGACGACCCAGATATCTCGGCGATCGGCGATGCCGTCAGCTTCCCCAGTGCGTACGCCGGAGGCCGGATGATCCGTCTTGAGTGCGTCCAGAACGCCGCTGACCAAGCACGCCATGTCGCCGCTCGGCTGACCGGTGCGAGCGCGGCGTACGACGCACTGCCGTGGTTCTGGTCCGACCAAGGCGACCTCAAATTGCAGATAGCCGGGCTCGCCGACACCGACGACGACAGCGTGGAACTGGTCTCGCCGGAGCCACGCCAGCGGACCGTTTTGCGCTACCGCGCCGACCGGCTCGTCGCTGTCGAGACCGTCAACCGACCTGGCGACCATATGCTCGCCCGCCGAATCCTGGCCGGCAGCGCCAGTAGCGCCGGGCCCACAAGCGCAGAGGCGACCGTGGCCGGGTTCGACCTGAAGACCTGGCACGAAGCCCAAGACCTGGTCGCTGCCGGTTAGCGGGCCACGCAACCCCGTCTGCCAGAACCCGGCAGTCTTCGAATCGTTCAGTCTTCTGGGCGATACCTGAGCGGGCCAGATCGGTTGTGGACTAGGGACCGCGCGCCGTGATAGGAGTACGTGATGACTCGACCCGAGGACACAAACCAGACCCCATTTCACGACCTGCAGCAGTACGTGGCGATCCCACGTGTCGGCGGTCTTGCAATCAACTCAGACGGCACCCGGCTGGTCACGTCTGTCTCGACGCTCAACCCGAAGGGCACCGGCTACGTCTCGGCCCTGTGGGACGTCGACCCGACCGGATCCCGTGCGGCGTACCGGATCACGCGCAGCGCGAAGGGCGAATCCAACGCGGCCTTCGCCTCAAATGGCGACCTCTACTTCACTTCCGCTCGGCCGGATCCGGACGCTACAGACGATGAAGACACGGCACAGTCGCTCTGGGTCTCCCCTGCGGCCGGCGGCGAGGCACACGCCGTGGTCACCCGCGCAGGGGCCGTCAATGCTGTTATTGCTGCGAAGGACGCCGGCGTCGTTGTCGTGACTGCGTCGGTCATGCCCGGCGCAGAAGACGAGCCTTCGGACGAGACCATCCGCAAAGCTCGCAAGAAGGCCGACGTGGCGGCAATCCTCCATGACGGCTACCCGGTTCGTTACTGGGATGCCGACCTCGGGCCGGCCCGGCCACACCTGTTTGCGGTCGAGACTCCCGACGAGCAAGGCAGCCGCCCGTCGACCGTGGATGCGCCGTCCGGCAGGAAGATCCGCGATCTCACAAATGACATCGCCGCGGGTCTGGTCAACGCGAGCCCGGTGATCAGCCCAGACGGTACGACGATCCTCACGAACCTCGCCGTACCACTGGCACGTGGCGACCAGCGTTCGGTGATCGCGCGGATCGACGTCGCTACAGGCGACCGCACGATCGTGCTCGATGACGACGGCTACGATCTGTCCCCCGGGCCGATCAGTCCAGATGGCTCGAAAGCGGTCCTTGTCCGCGAGTCACGCAGTACGCCGGAACGCGCGCCGCGGATTACCCTCGTCGTGCTCGACCTCGCGACCGGCGTCGCCACCGATCTGGCCTCGGGCTGGGACCGGTGGGCGAGCCCGAAGGCCTGGCTGCCAGACGGTTCCGGCGTACTCGTGGTCGCCGACCAGGATGGCCGTGCGCCGGTGTTCAGGATCAACGTCGAGTCGGGCTCGGTCGACCAGGTCACCCATGATGACGCGGCGTACTCCGACGTCGTAGTCGGAGCTAACGGCGTCGCCTACGGGCTGAGGTCGTCGTACGCGTTTCCGTCCGAGATCCTCCAGATCGACTTGACCACAGGCAATGTCGCCCAACTGCACGGGCCGGTCACGCGACCGCCGCTGCCCGGAAACCTGGCAGAAGTCGGCGCCCAGGCGCCCGACGGCACTCGCGTCAGGTCCTGGATCGCCCTTCCCCCAGGCGCTTCCGCCGAGAGCCCGGCGCCGCTGCTGCTGTGGATTCACGGCGGTCCGCTCGGTTCGTGGAACGCATGGAGCTGGCGGTGGAACCCGTGGCTGATGGTCGCTCAGGGGTACGCCGTACTGCTGCCCGACCCGGCGCTGTCGACCGGCTATGGACAGGACTTCGTGCAGCGAGGCTGGGGGCGCTGGGGCGCCGAACCTTTCACAGATCTCATGGCGGCGACCGATGCCGCGGTCGCCCGCCCGGATATCGACGCGGACCGGACGGCCGCAATGGGAGGCTCGTTTGGCGGTTACATGGCCAACTGGGTCGCCGGCCACACCAACCGGTTCAAGGCGATCGTTACGCACGCCTCACTGTGGGCGCTCGATCAGTTCGGGCCGACTACCGACGCGTCGCATTACTGGAGCAAGGAGATGACGCCGCAGATGGCGGTGGACAACTCTCCGCACCGGTTCGTCAAAGAAATCGCCACCCCGATGCTCGTCGTACACGGCGACAAGGACTACCGCGTGCCGATCGGCGAGGGGCTGCGTCTGTGGTACGAGCTGTTGTCGCAGTCCCAGCTCGCGACCGACGAGGACGGCCGTACGCCGCACCGTTTCCTCTACTTCCCTAACGAGAACCACTGGGTGCTCAGCCCGCAGCACGCCAGGATCTGGTACGGCGTCGTACACAACTTCCTCGCCACGCACATTGGTCTCGACGTACCGGAGCTGCCCGCCGAACTCGGTCTCATCCCGCCGCCGAGTACGACGACCGACAAGCCCGCGTGACATGTCCCGCCTATTGGTTGACTGCTTAGAGTCTGACGGCGCCGAATCCATGAATCCCTCACGCTCCTGGGTGATGATCCGCAAGGAGAGAGCCGGTCGGGTAATAGCAACGCAGCACGCAATGGCCGACCCGCCTCCCAACTTTGTTGGCATAGTCGTTGTCTATGTCGCCATGGGTAATCGATGGCTACCGCCTCGCGGTCCTCGTCCCTACCGTCGTAGTTGTGCCCATATGACCTGACACCCCGAACAAACACGACCCCTTGAATCGGAATTCGCGGAGCATCCAGACGGCGGTTCCGCGATGACTTCGCACCCAAACCGCCTCACCGTAGCAGGAGCTCACGGCCCCGGCGTACTGCTCGCGGTCACCATCGCCGCGGTCGCGACCGTGATCGGCAAACTGCTGCCGATCGTCGGCGGACCGGTGTCCGGAATCGCCATCGGCGTACTACTCCTTTCCGACACGCAACCGGTCACCGATCCTCGGTGTTGCTAGCAGCTTCAGCGATCGATCGATTCGCACATTGAGGGGCGACGTTTCCACCGTTGCGTACATTGTTCGAACGCGTGTGCCAGCTGAAGTACGCTAAGGTCGGACTGCCATCGTCCAACGATTTGAATCCCGACCGGCAAACCCTGCGGCGTAAAGGAGCATGGAACAGATATGGCCGGCAGGCCAGTTAGCGTGATCCGCGACGCTGAGCGCATCCAAGCCACGTAGTTGTCCATTTCGATCTCACCGATAGAACGCGGATATTCCAGCTTCGCATCGAACGGCGCAACCTGATTAACTGGACATAGGAAGAACTCATAACCACTAAGGAATTGGCGTACTCGGTGATACGTCAAGGTACGAGTCTCGTGCGCCCAAGCAACTTCTTCTGCAGTGCGTTTGAGTCCATCCTCAATATTCCAAATCACTGTCTCCTTCAGGAGTTCACGGTGATTGCGTAGCCGCTCACGGCCAGAGAGAGCGAAACTCGCGCTGCGCAGGATTTCATAAGCCTCATCGGCGCCGTCGAAATTCGGTGTCGCCTCCTCGATAATGCAACCCACGGACTCGAACGCCGTCAGTTGGCTCTCGATGGCAGCCGTGACCTGAGGTTCTACTGGTAGCCCGCCCAGATCTGATGACCACGCGATACGAACCCCACGGAAATCACGTTCTAGGCGGCCACGGTAATCCGGTGGCGCTGAACTGATCGAGATCGGGGCTCGATGATCCGGCCCTGCCATTACGCTAAGCATGAGTGCCACGTCTCCTACCGTGCGAGCCATCGGACCCTTCACAGTTAGACCCGCCCAAGCATCTTTGCTAGGCCAGCTAGGAACGCGCCCGGGCGATGGCCGAAATCCGACGACATTATTGAAGTTGCCAGGATTTCGCAACGAACCACCACTGTCGCCGCCGTCGGCTATGGGCAGCATTCCACTTGCGAGGGCGGCGCCTGCGCCGCCACTGCTCCCCCCAGCAGACTTGGTGACGTCAAAAGGATTCCGCGTTGTGCCAAATACTGGGTTGAAGGTGTGGGATCCCGCGCCGAATTCGGGTACGTTGGTCTTGCCAATTGTTATGCCGCCGGCCGCTCGGAGCCGTTCCACTACTAGGCAGTCAAAGTCCGGGACATAATCCCGATACAGAGGTGATCCGAAGGTAGTCCGCATACCGCGCGTCTCATGTAGATCCTTATGCGCGATGGGGAGCCCGTGAAGTGGACCAATCGTGCCCCCAGAGTTGAGCTGATGGTCTGCGTCATCAGCCAGTCCGAGTGCCTCATCGCGGTCAAGCAGACTAACAATCGCATTCACAGTAGGGTTGTACCGCTCGATCTGATCGTAGTGCGCTTCCATCACCTCGCGTGCTGTCAGTTCCTTGGTTCGGATACAGCGAGCGATCTCGGTCGCAGGCCAAAAGCAGATATCTGTCGCTGTCATTCCGAGAGTCCCATCTCGTTCGCCACCAGGTTGTCCGTACAGTTTCGTCACCGTTTCGGGTGGAGGAGGTCTGGCCACCGCTCACCGAGGCCCAATGTTCGTTCTAGTACTTCAGCGATCTGCAGCACCGGGATGTCCTTATGCCATCCGCCTGCGATCTGGATTCCCACCGGAAGACCCGCCTTCGTCCACCCGCACGGAAGCGAGATCGACGGCTGCCCCGTCAGATTGAACGGGTACAGCAAGTATGCACGTCCAAGTGTCTGGTCGAATGCTTGTCCGGCGATTTCGGTCTGGCCACGACCCGGGATCGCTGACCACGCCTCGATCGGCATCGCGGGACTAACGAAGAAGTCAACTGCTTCGAACATCTCGACCGACTTTGCATATAACGCACCCCGCTTCGCTTCAGCTCGCCTCAGGTCAACTGCCGAGTACTTCCGGCCGGCGTCGATGAGCGCATGCAGGGTACTTTCAATCCAGTCAGGGTGTTCATCAGCCATGTCTCCAAACCCAGCCGCCATCGAGGTCGACCACAGCACCCGGTGGAACTCCGACGGATTCTCCCATCCTGGCGACGCCTCCTCGACGACACAGCCGAGATCGCCAAGCAGGTGGACCGCGTGCTGCACAATCTCCACAACCTCAGTTTCAACGGGCCCATACCCCATATCAGGGCTCCACCGGACTTTCAGCCCTGCCAGCGGGCGATCCGCCTCCGGCAACCGAACAAATGGATCAAGCGGAGCATCGATGGTTCCCGCGTCACGCTCGTCAGGTCCTGCCAACACCGATAACATCATCGCGGCATCGGCGACAGTCCGCGCAATCGAACCCCAATGCGTCCGGTGGGACCAGTATTCCCGATACGGATATAAAGACACTCGTCCGAACGACGGTTTGAATCCCACTACCCCACATAACGCTGCCGGGATCCGGATCGAACCGGCACCATCGCCGCCCTGCGCAAACGGGCCGAACCCTGACGCGACAGCCGCCGCTGCGCCTCCGGAGGATCCGCCACTGGTGCGATCGAGCTTCCACGGGTTCAGCGTGGTCTCCGCGACGAGGTTATCGGTCATATCTTTGTGCCCGGCATTTGGTGCGTTCGTTTTACCCAGCAACAGTCCTCCGGAACTGCGTAGCCGAGCCGCAGCGGCCGAGTCTTCGTCTGGGACATTGTCGGTAAAGAACTTTGAACCCATCGTCGTGCGGATGCCCGCCGTACGGACCAGATCCTTTATGGAATAAGGTATCCCGTCCATCGGGCCGTTCAAGTCACCGTGCTTCGCGCGATCGTCAGCGGCAGCGGCCTGTACCCGCGCCAGGTCATCAGTCCGCGTAATAAACGCGTGCACCGTTGGGTCGTGCTCATCCATCCGGGCCAGCACCGACTCCAGAATCTCCGACGGCAATACCTCTCGTGCACGGATCATCCCGCCCAGCTCCGTCGCTGAGCGACTCCACAACTGCGAACCCATAACTATCTCCTCATATTCGCTTTCTGTCCTGACCTGAGTCAGTTCGGTCGGTGTACCTAATGATGTAGATCCAGCTCACCCCCGCCGACCAGCCTTACGTGCGCGGCTCAGGCGGTCCTTTCGACTGCGTTCGAGGTCGAGAATCGCGCGAGCGCGCGTGTCGATCAGACCGCGAATGCCCTCGCCGAGGAGGTTCAGGGACATGACGCTCAGCACGATCATGATGCCCGGGAATACGATGAAAGTAGGCGCTATCGTGATGAATGCTCGCGCCTCGCCAACCATGTTTCCCCAGGTCGGCGTCGGCGGTTGGACTCCTAGCCCGAGAAAGCTCAACGAACTGTCAGCGAGCAGGGCCGAGGCATAGATGAAAACGGTTTGCACCAATATGGTTGATGCCGAATTCGGAAGGATGTGCGTCAGTAAGATTCTCGGGCCACTGACCGCGGCAGAGCGCGCGGCGGCCACGTAGCCCTTCTCGCGCAACGAGAGCACTCTGCTGCGGACCACTCTCGCGATGTGCGGCGTAAACACTGTGCCTAGCGCGATGATTTCTCCCCACACTCCCGAACGTAGGACGATGAGTAGCGCAATCGCAAGGACGATTGCGGGAAACGCCATGATCCCGTCCATCAGCCGCATGATTGGCCCCGAAAGGCGATCGTAGAAGCCGGTGAGTGTTCCGATGAACGTTCCTAGGACGAGTGCCATACCGGTGATGGCTAAGCCGATACCAAGCGAGGTACGTCCGGCGTATACGATCCGCGCAAGAATGTCGCGCCCGTATTCATCTGTACCAAGCCAATGCGCACTTCTTGGACCGGCCAATCGCGCTGACGGATCGATCGCGCTGTACGACTGCAGCAGCAGTGGGCCGACCGCGGATACCAATAAGATCAGTACGAAGATTGCGCCCCAAATGATCGTTGGGGCATCCCTTCGCCACAGGGCAGCCAGGCCCAACCTGAGGCGTGCAAACTTCCCTTTGCCAACTTTCGGGTCGCGTATTGACAGGGCGGTGGTATCAAGCGCCAGTTGGCTACTCATCGCACACGCACCTTAGGGTCGGCGACGATATAGAGCAGGTCGGCGATCAAGTTCACGATGACGAACAGCACCGCTATTGTGAGAGTCAGCCCGAGGATGAGTGGATAGTCACGTGCCTGAATTCCGTTGTACAACGTCAGTCCCCAGCCCGGTATGACGAAGACCATCTCAAGTACGATTGCACCGCCCAGTAGATGGCCGAAGCTGGCACCGGCGACTGTGATGGTGGGAAGTAGCGCGTTTGGCAGGACGTGTCTATAGAGCAGCGTGCGTTCCTTCACCCCCTTCGCGCGTCCGGTGCGCAGATAGAGGTTGAGGAGTTCTCCTGAGATGCTCTCTCGAAGGGTTGCTACAAACAGTGCTAGTTGATGGGACATGAGAACGACGATCGGCAACACGAGGTATCTCAAGCCTTCAATTGGATGACTCAGTAGGTCGACGTATCCGCTCACTGGGAAGATCTCGACGAAGACCCCTAAGAACAGCACCAGCATGAGCGCAAGCCAGAATGACGGAAGGGCCAGCCCGAAGGCGGTAACCGGGCTAAGTAGCCGGGCCCAGAGCGAGCGCGGCTTGGCTGCTGCTTTGAGCGCGAGCGGAACAGCGAGCGCCACGCTCATGATTGTGCTGGCGACGGCCATGAAAATTGTCGGCACCGCATGGTCAATGATCACCTTCGTCACCGGTTGTGAGAACGTGATGGACGTGCCGAGGTCGCCGGTCGCCGCATTGGTAATCCATCCGAAGTACTGCAGGATAAGCGGTCCGTCGAGATGCATTGCCTTGGTCAGCGCGTCGATCTGGTCTTGCGTTGCGTAGGGGCCAAGCATCGCTGTCGCCGGTTGCCCGGGGACGAGCCGAATGATGAAGAACATCGCCGTGCCCACCAAGATCAGTACAATGACCAGGTCGCGCAGGCGTCGTATGAGCAGACGTGCCATGAAGCGACTCCTCTTCCTGAAGGTGATCGGTTTGCGACCCGGTTACGCGGCCAGGTAGCAGTTCCAGAAGATGCTCTGCGTGAATGTGGAAACGTCTTTAAGGCTGGTGGAGTAGACATCGAATACCTTGTTGGGGGCGACGCTGATTACCGGCAGTTCCTCCCACACCAGTTGCTGAATCTGGTCGACGATTTTCTTTGCCTCGGCCGGGTCTTTCGATATCTGATATTTCGCCTTGAGCGTGTCTAGGTCGCCCGAGTGGAACTCGCCGGGGCGGTTGGGCGCCAGTGGGAGGACCTGACTTGGTGAGGTGACGGTCCCGTTATACGCGGAGAAGCTAATGTCCCAGTTTGACGAGTCGGTGGAGATCTTCGAGATCATCGTGGGGAAATCGTAAACTTGCATGTCCGTTTTGAGTCCGAGCTTCTCCAATTGCGACTGGAGCACCACCGCCATCTGGTAGTACTTCGGATATGTCTGGGTCGTCACGAGCCGGATGGGCTTGTTTGCTGTAACGCCCGCCGCCTCGAACAACTTCTTCGCCTTCTTTGGGTCGAAGGTCTCGTAAATGTCCTTACCAGCTTGGGAGTACATTGGCTTGTCGACTGAGAAGACCAGCGCCCCGCTGAGGGGTGACCAGAACTCCTTTGGCCCGAACGACGCCTGAGCCATCGCCTTCTTATCGATCGCCATATTCAGTGCCTGTCGTGCTTTGAGATCACTGAAACTGCTGTCCGCAGAGTGATTGATCAGAATAGTCGCAACAAGGCCGCTGTCGGCAACGCGAGCTTTTAGATTCGGGCTGTTCTTAAGTGCCTCGTACTCGTCAGCGTTCACTGATTGAGCCCACTGAAACTGGCCGGACTTTAGCCCGTTTAGCTGTTGGGCTGGGTCGGGTACAAATCGAAACTCAATAGTGTCGATGTAGGCCTTCTTGGCGCCGGCGAGGCCGCTTGAGGTGTCATCGCGACTGGAGTATCCGTCGAAGCGCACGAGTACGACCGATTGGCCGTGCTTATATTCCTTGAGTTTGTATGGCCCGGTACCGATTATCTTGTCGTCGGCGATCGGGGACGTCCCTGCCTCTTCAGCTACGGCGGCTGGGACAATTATCGCCGGTTGTGTTGTCGCGGCCAGGTCGTCAATGAAGGAGTAACGAGGCTGGTGGAGGGTAATTGTTACCGCCTGCGGATCGGTGGAGGCTATCGAGGCGACATCCTTGGCCACGGACTTTCCTACTGCAGAGACAAGTTGCCAGCGTTTCAGGCTAGCGATCACGTCCCCTGCGGTCATCCGATCGCCGTTGTGGAACTTCACATCCGATCGCAGTTTGATGGTGTATGTTAAGCCGTCGGCGGACTTCTCGTACCCACTGGCAAGCATGGGCGCTGGCTGGTAGTTCTTGTCGATCACGAAGAGTTGCTCAAAGATGTTGATCGCCACGCGGATTGTCAGTGATCCGGTGTTCTGAGCCATATCGAGCGTCTGCGGGTCGCCGGACAGCGCGGCGACGACGGCGCCGCCCTGTACCGGTGAACTGGGAGCGTCGTTTGCGCTACCTCCAGTCGCGTTACAGCCGGTAATTGCGATCGAAGCGATGACAGCAATTGCCGCGGATCTGCGGATAGTAAGGCTACGGCGCTTATAGAGCCTAGATAGTTGCATCTTCACGTGAAACCCCGCTTTTGTTAATAGGAATAGTCGTCTTGCTTAACCAACGCAGATGGCGTGGGCTGGTGTCTGGAGGCCACAAGTGGGAAGTGGCATGCCGTGCGTTGCTCGTCGTTGATCGGCGCGAGTGGTGGCTTATCCGTGTCGCAGATGCTCTGGCGGCGCGGGCATCGGTCTCGAAAGCTACAGCCGATCGACGTATCTACGTTCGCCGTTTCCGTATCTAGACCGTCAACCGTTACGGCAGATCGCTCGTCTCTGGATCTCGGATTGTGAGGATCCGGGTTCGCGGCGAGGAGCATCTGCGTATATGGGTGCGCTGGGCCCGCAATAAGTGCCTCCGCGGAGGCGATTTCGACGATGGTGCCGAGGTACATGACCCCAATCCTGTCGGCAACCGAGAGCACGAGGCTCAGATTGTGTGTAATGAATAGGTATGTAAGTTCGTGCTCGGCCTGCAGCCGTCTGAGCAAGTTGACGATCTGGCCTTGTACGGACACGTCCAACGCCGATGTCGGCTCATCCGCAACTATCAGCTTCGGCGAGGTCGCAACCGCCCGGGCTATCGCCACACGCTGACGTTGCCCGCCGGAAAGCTCCGAAGGCCTCTTGTGAACGTAAGACCTAGGTAGGTTCACCTCGTCGAGCAGTTGATTGATGCGGTCTGTCCGATCGGAGGTACTAAGCTTCACGAGCGACTTGAGCGGTTCGGCCAGTGCCTGGCCAACGGTTTGACGAGGATCGAGCGAGCCGTTCGGGTCCTGAAATATGACCTGTACGTGACGCCGGAAGTTGCGGTCCGCCGAACGGCCACGTAAATGCGTCACGTCGGCGCCGTCGAGAGTCAGAGTACCGGTCGTGACCGGCTCGAGGCGCGAAATCAGTCTGCCCAGCGTTGTCTTGCCGGACCCGCTTTCGCCTACCAAACAGAAGAATTCACCACGCCTGAAGGTAAAACTGACGTCATCGACCGCTCGGACTGCGCTCAGACCAGCCGTGGAGTTCGACTTCATCGACTCGCTACGGGCGTTGCCGGCGTAGACCTTGGAAACGCTACCGAGCGCCAGGTAGCCAGGTCGAGTTGGTTCTCCGACTCTGCGCCGGTTGTCCGGGGCTTCGCTTGTCACGTCGGCCGCCAACCGCGCCATGCTTGCGTTGTCTATTGCAAGAGGGTTCCAGCAGGCGACTCGCCGCATACGCGTCTCGGGGTTTGTGGCCCCAGACCGGCCCGTTGGTGCGCCAGATGTAACTGCGAGCTGGGGCTCAGTCCCTGTACACTCCTCCGTTACGAACGCGCACCTGTCGGCGTATCTGCATCCGCCGAGTTGCTCGGCCGGCGACGGTACGAATCCAGGAATCGTCATCAGGTCGCCTCGACCGACCCGACCCGGACGCGGAATGCAGTCGAGCAAAGCTTTCGTGTACGGGTGCTTCGGCGCCAACAGCATCTGTTGACAAGCGCCCTCTTCGACCAGACGGCCGGCGTACATCACTGCAATCTTGTCTGCGACTTCTGCCGCAATCCCCATGTCGTGAGTGATCAGAATGATTGCCATGTTGCGCTCACGCTGCAAATTTAAAAGCAACGTCAGGATCTCGGCCTGGATCGTGACGTCAAGCGCGGTCGTCGGTTCGTCTGCGATCAAGAGTTCGGGATCACACATAAGCGACATCGCGATCATCGCGCGCTGTTGCATGCCCCCAGAGAGCTGGTGTGGGTACATGCCCAGGCAGCTTTCGGGGTCTGATATTCCGACCTGGGCCAAAAGGTCGGCCGCTTTCTCTCTAGCGCGGGACTCTTGCATTCCGTGAGCAGCTTCCACGAGTTGCGGTCCAATACGCTTGGTCGGGTTGAGCGCCTCCATGCACTCTTGGAAGATCATCGACACTCTGCGGCCGCGAATCTGTGACATTTCACGTCGGCTCGCCCCGACGAGATCAAAGCCGTCAAAGCGGGCCTCGCCAGACAGCTCGACCGATGAGGTGAACTCCAGAAGACGCATCAGCGACAATGCCGTCACAGTCTTGCCGCTGCCAGACTCGCCGACGATGCAGAGCGTCTCCCCCCGCTCGACACTGAACGAGACGTTGTCGACGAGGTCGACGGACGCGTCTATCCCGACTGCCGTGACTCTGAAGCCTGAGACATCAAGTAGAGGCATGCGATCCCTTCGGGTAGCAGTAACAGAGCACGCTTCAGAGCAATGACCTGAACTTTGTGATCATTGGCGAACGGGTATGGCTGTAGGGCTAAACAGGTCTTGGGTTTTGCAAACCGCCGCGGCCACAGAGACACACGTGCGGAACGATCGTTACGCCGTTGGTGAAGTGAGATTAGTTTGAAACGGCTGGAGAGTCAACACTCTCAACAAATGAATCTCCGGCCGACTCGCTCCGGAGACGCACGGCATGCGGATCATCCGAACCGACTAAGATCGCCGGCAGGCTTCGGTTGGGTCGTCTGCGGACCGTTGCTCGCCCATGTGTCGGCTAGACACGTAGGGCAGGCACACGATCGACGTCAAGGGTGGGGTTACAGTGTCGGACAGTTGTTCAGGATCCGGCTTGAGGAATTGCCTCGCTCTTCTATTATCTGGCACAGAGCAAGACACACATGTTAGGCAATACGTTGACGGTCGAGAGTGCGATTGAGGAGTATCGGCGGCGCTATGCTGCCGCCGAAGCGGCGCATAACGGCAGCAGGAGCGACCTGCGCCAGAAGATCATGGACGCCACCCTCGAGCTGGCTGCATCCGAAGGGGTTGCGGGTGCTTCGGTCAGAAAGATCGCGTCTGCCGTCGAAATGCGCGTCGCGACGATGTACTCCTACTTTCCCGGCGGCAAGGACGAGCTAGTCTCCGAGGCAATGCTTCAGCGCGTGCAGGAGTTCTATGCGAATCAAGCGAGCGGTCTGCGATCTGACGACCAAGCAATCGAGAACCTGCGCAGTCTCGTCTTCCGGCACGTCAGGTGGTCACTCGACCATCCGAAGTCAACCCCGGCGTGGGAAGTTATCGTCGCATCAGACCGCATCTCCCCCGTCCTATCTGAGCACGTTCGCAGCGAACTAGAGCGAATGGCGACCGATTACCGGGCCCTGCTTGTTCGCCTTCTCCTCGTCCTCGGGGTCGAGGCTCCCGATACGGCGGGATTCGCGGAAATGCTTGTCATTCTCTGCAATGACGCTTTTAGATGGACCGGCCGCGGACAGCGACTACAACAGCCCCTCGCCGCCGAAGAATTTGCGTGGATCGCGATACGAGGAGCGATCAACCTACGCGACACCAACCGCTCACACTCGCATTCGGTACGGCCTCACTGATCATCTCGATCCAGTAGATCCCACCGATCGAGTTGCTGGCTCTTGACGCTGGATCAACTCTGTTCTAACGTCTCTGCGCGTAACGCTTGTTACGGTACGGTAGGTCAAACCTACATAAACCCGACGAAGCGGCGCCTCATCCGGCTGAAGCTTCTTCGTCTCAAAGAAGGTCAGTGAACCCATGTCTAATCAACGAACTACTGTCGACACCTACGGCGACTTACGAGGACGCCTCCCGAAGTCGTCGGGATATCACGACCGCGTGTCGAGAGTTATACCGCTAGGACTCGCCTCGCGAGCACGAAACCGAGACGTACAGGTAACTATGGACAACGCGTCTGGCGCATACCTCACCGACATAGATGGCAATCGTTACGTAGATTGTTTTCTCGCGCTCGGCCCCATGTTCTTCGGCAACTCCCCGCGACCAGTAATCGACGCGGTGACGGATTCGATCAATACTGCACTGCAGTTCTCCGGACAGAACCTCAACGAAGCAAGACTCGCAGAGCGAGTGCTGGCCCTTCAGCCGTGGGCGGACAAGTTGACCTTCGCTAACACAGGCAGCGAGGCAGTACAGTCCGCGCTCCGGATAGCGCGTGGCACAACGGGCCGGAATGTCATCGTCAAGTTCGAGGGCCATTACCATGGCTGGATCGACCCAGTATTCGTGAACACGCCTGGAACGCCGCTCACAGCACACCACGGCGGCAAAGTCGAAATCGCGCACACCAACCACGGGCTTGCGGTGCCGGGAAACATAGTAGTCGCCAACTGGGGTGACCTCGATTCATTCACACAGTTGATGGCCGAAATCGGCGACCAGGTGGCTGCGGTCATAATCGAAGCGTCAGTCTCGGGCGCAGGCAACTATCTGCCGCCCCCTGGACTGATGGAGGGCATTAAAAGCGTCACCCACAAGCACGGTGGACTTGTAATTCTGGATGAAGTAATCACTGGGTTTCGATTCGCGCCAGGGGGGATCGCGAGTATTCTTGACTTCCAGCCCGACCTCGCCACATATGCGAAGGCAATCGGCTCTGGTTTCCCCATTGCCCTAGTCGCAGGGACGGACGCAGCAATGGAATCCGTGTTGGACGGCCGAGTCACTATCGGTGGAACGTACAACGCGACCCCATCCTCCGTCGCGGCGGCCCTCGCCGTACTAGATATGATCGAGGACGGCGGCAACGCGATGTATGCCAGAGTCAACGGACTGGCGAAACGTCTAGCGACCGGCTTTGAACAGGCTGCGGCGGATATGAGCGTGCCGATCAAGGTTAACCACCTCGCATCACTGGTCAAAGTATTCTTCGGACGCACTGATTTCAAGAACTCATACTCAGATCTGATTACATCAGATTCCGCTGCCATGGCCGACGTGTCCGAACGAATGTTGGCGCATGGTACCTACGTCGCACCTAAAGGAATGTTCTTCCTGAGCACCGAACACACTGAACGCGATATCGACACGATCATTCGAGGGTTCCATTCGGCATTGGAGGAGAGAGGCGGCGCGGGGAGTCACGGGCTGAGGACTCGGTGACCCTGACGCCATTGGAATAGCTGTGGTGTACAGTTCGCCGGTTGGCTCAGTCTGTTTGGGTTGAACCTCGCCAGGATCTGGTACGGCGTCGTACACAACTTCCTCGCCACGCACATTGGTCTCGACGTACCGGAGCTGCCCGCCGAGCTCGGCCTGACCTAGACGACGCCCTCCTCGAAGAGCGCCTTTACTTCCACGTCGGACAGGCCCAGTATCCGGGTGAGTACCTCGGCGGTGTCCTCGCCGTAGTTCGGTCCGTTGCGCTGCTTGACGCCGCCGACGTGCGGAGGTGTAGCGCTCATCTGTACCGGCAGTTGCTTCACCGGCCACACACCATTTTCGGTTTGCTTCAGCTTGACCAGCCATTCACGGTGACGCAACTGCGGGTCATTGTCGACGCGGTCTTCCGCATTTTGGGCGACCCCGGCCGGTACGCCGGAAGCCTGCAGCGCACCCATCAGCTCGTATCGTTCCCGTGTCGCCGTCTCGGCCCCGACGAGCGCGTCGAGCTCGTCTTGGTGCGCCAGTCGCTGCTCGAGCGTGGCGAACCGTTCGTCGTCAACCCACTGAGGGTGGCCGAGCACCTCGGCGGTCGCGACCCACTGCGATTGGGTGAAGCAGGCGATCGCGATCCATCGATCATCGCCGTCCGCCCGGTAGATACCGTGCGGCGCGGCCGGTTTGTCTGGCGAGCGGTTTCCGCGCCGACTCCAGGTCCGGCCGTTGGCGGTGTAGTCGAGGATCGCGGTCCCAGCCAGGTACATCCCGGTTTCTACCTGGGACGCGTCGATGTGGCAGCCCCGGCCAGTCTGGTCGCGGCGGTAGAGCCCAGCGAGAATCGCCGTCGCGGCGTTGTAAGCGCCGAACCAGTCCAGGTAGCTATAGCCGATCCCGGCCGGCGGCCAGGGCGCCGGGAATCCGGACATGTCGGTGAGACCGGAGAACGCCTGCGCGGTCGGTCCGAATGCCTTGGCGCGGTCGTAGGTGCCCCGTTCGCCGAGGCCGGACTGTTGCACGTAGACCACGTCCGGGTTCAGCTCTTTGAGCCGGTCGTAACCCAGACCCATCCGCTTCATCGTGCCCGGCGAGTAACCCTCGATCACCACGTCGGCGTCCCGAATCAAGTCCTCAAGAATCTGCTTTCCCCGTGGATCCTTGAGGTTCAGCGAGATCGCGGACTTGCCCGTGTTGATCTCCATGAAGTTGGCGGACTTGTTGAACGTGTCCAGCGGCGTGGGCGTCATCGGGGCGCGCGCAGCGTCCCGTTCGGCGGGGCCGCCGGGCGGATAGACGACCTCGGTGAAGCGCATCCCATCCAGGCGCGACTCGTGCTCAACCTTGATCACATCCGCGCCGAAGGCGGCCAGGAATTTGCCGGCGCCCGCGGACGCGAGCATCCAACTGAGGTCGACGACGCGTAGCCCGGCGAGCGCGAACGGCTTGCCGTACGGCGATGTTGCGGCCGCCCGCTCTGGGTTCGCGGCGCCCGAGCCGACGTCCCGAGAGGCGGTCCATTCCTCGACGATGGTGCCGTTGTGTTCACCGACCAAAGGCGCTCGCGGGCCGACGACCCAGTCGACCTGGTCGCATACCCACCGCGCACCCACGTCGACGAAGCCCTCGCCGACCTCGGGGTACTGCACTTCAGCGAACGAGTCACGCGCCTTCCAATGCTCGTCGGCGAGATTCTCCTCCGGCGTACGCACCGGCGCCCATGGCAGTCCCCGGCCGATCATCTCCCGCCAAAAATCGCTGTCGTAGGTGAACCGGCGTACGAGACGATCCATCACCGAAGCGATGTGCTCGCGCCGCTGAGCCCGGAAGTCGGGGTCCTCCCACTCCGGGTCGTCAAGTTCGCCCTGCATTCCGTACTTCCGCAACGCCGCGATGTCGCCCGACCAGCTGGACGGAAAGTTGCGCACGTACGTGACGTACGGCAGCAGGTAGCGTCCGTCTTTGGTCTGAGTCAGCGCCTTCGGCGTTGTCACCGGCGACGAGTGCCGCCCCGTCTGGCGACGATGCGGCCGGCGAAGCGTCAGCCAGTTAGGCAGGTCGAGCTCGGTGTTTACCGCGTTCGCCTGGTGCACCGCGCACGACAGATATTGGCCTTGTCCGCGCGCACCGCGATACAGCAAGGCGGCCATCACGGCGATCACGCCCTGCTCGCCCGCGACGTGGTAGGCCTGCCACATCTGCGGCGCGATCGGCGGCGTGTCGTAATGACCGTCCGGCTCGGGATCGTAGCCCGAGTTCATCGCCATCCCACCGAGCGCCAGATGAACTAGATCGCTTCCTTGGAAGTCCGCCCATGGGCCATCCTCGCCGAACGGCGTGATCCGCAAATAGATCAGACCCGGGTTCGCGCCGGACAGCGCCTCATAACCGAGGCCACGGTCGGCCAGATACGAGCCGGGCCGAGAATCGATCAGTACGTCGGCATGCTGAGCGAGCACCTCGAACTCGCGCTGCCCCTCGGGCGAGTCGAGGTCCAACGTCACCGATCGCTTGGCGACGTTGTAGTGCCAGAAGTAGAGACTGTGGTCTGGGTCTGGCTCGTCGCGGTAGAAAGGGCCGTAACCGCGGGTCATTTCTCCGCCGATCGGTTCTACCTTGACCACGTCTGCGCCGAGGCCTGCCAACAGCTTGCCGGCGTACTCGCCAAGCTCGTTGGCGATCTCGAGCACCTTCAGTCCGCCCAGATAGGTGCCCTTTTCCGTCGCTGTCTCGCTCATATGCCCTCTTCCGTGATTGCAGTCACCGCAGGTGAGAGCACCACAACAGGCCGCTAGTGCGCATGCAGTTGCGCCTGATCATCCTGCTCATCGGCCCACTGGAATGGACAGTACATCACCGGTCCGGACCGGATCGGATCTCCCAGTTGGCGCCTGACTTGGCACAGGTCCGTCGCCGTCACTGGCGGTCTCGGGTTTGCAGACCCACCGCCTGATCGCGTCAATGGCCAGTCCAAGCAGCACCGAAAGAGCGATCCCGAGCGGGATGCTCAGCACTGGATGACTACCTGCCCACGTCCCCACGAGCGCGCCGAGTCCGATCATGTACGCCGTCCAGCTCGCGCCACCAATGATGCTCAGCGGGACGAATCGTCGCCGCGACAACCCGGTCGCACCCGCTGTCATATTCACCAACACGCGGCCGACTGGAACATAACGTGCGGTCAGCAGCACGGAAGCCGGCCGGTTATCCAACTCGTGGCCGGCACGATCCAGCGCGTGCCTTACCCCCGGCCGGCGCATCCACGCGAACCTCGAGATACCAAGCCGCCGCCCGAGGGCGTAAGCGATGTTGTCCCCCACGGCCGCCCCTGCGGCGGCCACCACTCCAAGGGCCAGGAGCGACGGATGCCCCGTCGATACCGCAAGCGCGGCCATCGCGACGACGGCAGCCTCGCTCGGAACCGGGGGGAAGAACCCGTCGAGCACGCACAGCGTGAACAGCACGACGTACAGCACGCCCGATCCGGCGATGGCGGCGATCAAGTCTATGGCTCAATTCAACCGACGTCCACCGGGCAGATCGATCGCGCAGATACCCGTCTTTGGGGTGGTGTTAGCCCCCAGGCATAGCGACCGCGCTGCAAAATTCCCGCCCACGCGACGGCACATGGCAAGATCGTTGCATGCCCGCTCGCCCTCGAAAGCCAACCGCATGATCGGCACTCCGGGTGGTTCGGACGAACGGCCAGCGTTGTTCTTCTCCGGACCCGACGAATTTCGGTCCTGGCTGGCGAAGAACCACGACACGGCACCAGATCTCTGGATGGGTCTCAACAAGAAGCATGTGACCAATCGCGGACTGACCTGGGAGCAGGCAGTCCTCGAAGCTCTGTGCTTCGGCTGGATTGACTCGCAGGTACAGCGGATCGACGAGGACGCCATCCGACAGCGCTGGACGCCGCGACGACCAGGCAGTGTCTGGAGTCGCATCAACGTCGCGGCCGTCGCCGCCCTGAGCGAGGCCGGCCGGATGATGCCAGCTGGTCTAGC
This sequence comes from Antricoccus suffuscus, assembly GCF_003003235.1. Lineage (NCBI taxonomy): Bacteria > Bacillati > Actinomycetota > Actinomycetes > Geodermatophilales > Antricoccaceae > Antricoccus > Antricoccus suffuscus. Next base: position 175,514 of record NZ_PVUE01000004.1, on the reverse strand, counting down.
GGCCTTTGAGCGCCGGAAGCCCGACAGGGAGGCGATCTACTCCTACGAGCAAGCCTCGGTCACACTGCGTCCGGACCTGCTCGAACAGCTCAACGCCAACGTAATCGCAACGGCGTTCTTCGAGGCGGCCACACCGTCGTACCGGAAGCTCTGCATCAACTGGGTGATGAGCGCGAAGCAGGAAGCGACTCGCCAGAAGCGCATCGCGCAATTGATCGACGACAGCACCAACGGACGACTCATCCCCTCACAGCGGTACGGCAAGGAACCGGCGTGGGTACGCCGCGTGCGTGACGAGTTGGGCATCCGGAGTACAAATGTGCCGCCACACAGCGACTGACGGTGATCGTTGCTGCGAGTCGCAACAAATGTGCCGCTCACGAGACTCGTGGCCTCGGGCGATTCTTGACAGCTAAACGGTCAGCCCTGACAAGTAGTCGATGACGTCAGACTCGGTCACCACTTCGGCGTACTTTGCCTGCAGGTCATGCAATGCCGCGTCGTGGGCGGGCGCGTCACGATCGCCGACCGCGTCACGTACGACCAGCGGGATGAGCCCGTTCTGCAACGCATCGAGCGCGGTCGCGCGCACACAGCCACTGGTGCTTACGCCCAGCACGACCGCCGTATCGACGCGCAGTGAGTGCAGCGTGCTGGCCAGCGACGTACCGAAGAACGCGCTCGCGTACTGCTTGATGAGCACCACCTCGTCCTCAGCAGGCGCCACCTCGGGCATCAGCGCAGACATCGGTCCGCCACCGATGAGCGCACGCAGCGCCGGGACCTTCTTTAAGAAGACGCCGCCATCAATTCCGTCAGGGCCGAAGACCACCCGGGTATGCAGCACCGGTACGCCGCTTGCCCGCGCCGCCGCGATCACTCGTGCCGCGGATTGCAGGCAGGAGCGCGATCCCACGTCGAATGGGCTCGACGGATCGAAGTACGCCGCCATCAAGTCGACCGCGATCACCGCAGGCCGAGCGCCGGGCTGCAGTCGTCCTGCAAACCCGGCCCCGAACTGGTCAGCCGGTTCGGTCATGCCGGTACCGGGGGCATGGGTCGCGGTAGGCCGGTCTCCTCTTCACAGCGCTCGAGAATGGTCTCCATCGGCGGGCCCATGTTGAAGGTGGGCAAGTCCCCATCACGGCCGGCGTCGATCTCGGCGCGCAGCGTACTTGTCGCGCCCGCGTCGACGACACCATCCTCATCACAGACCACGCCATACCGCCGGGCGCCGTCCACGCTCACCAGTCCGCGTCGTACCTCAAGCCCGACCAGCTCCGGATCGCGCTTGATCGGATCGCCCCAGCCGCCGCCGCCCCAAGTCACAAAGTGCAGTACTTCCCCCTTTTTGACCGGGTAGTTGTGGATCTTGCTGGCGAGGATCTCGGTGCTACCGTCCTCGCGCACCAGCCACTTGCGCCCACGCGTACCCGGCTCGCCACCGTTGACTCCCCAGGGATACGTCAGCCAGCGGTCGTCGTGAATCGCGATCGTGCCGTTTTCGAGGAATCGGTAGGCGACGTCGACCGCGTTGCCGCCTCGGTGAAGACCCGAGCCGCCGCTGTCGGTGACGGTCTCCATCATCTCGATCCGCAGCGGGTAGTACGACTCGAGATACTCGCAGGGGATGTTGACGAACGACGGCCACAGCGAATGCCCGTCTGGGCCGTCACCGATCGGCCTGCCCGGGATGCCGCCGAACCCGATTGAGTAGAGCTGAAACCACTCCCCCTTGCGCTCGCCCTCGCCGTAGTTGCCCGAATACATGAAATGCGGCGACGAGGAGAAGCCGGCGGCATTGAGCAGGTCTGGGTTCGTCTGACCGAGCAGGCCGCCAAATAGGTCGAAGATCCGCCCGATGCCGTGGTTGCGTGCGTTGAGGGCCGCCGGGTATTCGGGCTTCCAGAAGGACTTCTCGGGAATGATCACGTCGACCAGTGGATAGAAGCCGTCGTTCCACAGGATCTGCGGGTCGGCCACCGTGATCATGTAGATCCCGAAGAACATTCGGGCGAGGTTCTCATTGATGTAATAGTTGATCGGTCCTTGCGCCTGCGGGCTGCTGCCGCTGAAGTCGAGAGTGACCTTGTCACCGACCCTGGTGAGGCTCAGCTTCAGCTCGTAGGGCCCATAACCGACACCGTCATCACAGATGTAGTCGGTAAACGACAGCGTCTCCCCTTCCTTGAACACCGCCTGTAACAGCACCTTCATCGCCCGATAGTTGCGGTCCAGCAGGTCATCCAACGCGGAGGTGTAGGTGTCGACACCGAAGCGCGAGCACATCTCCTGGACACGGCGCGACGCCGTACGGCAGGCGGCGACGATCCCGTTAAGGTCGGCACGGTTCCACTCGGGTTTGCGGACCTGGTTGAGGATGATCCGCAACGCATCATCGTCGATGGCGCCCTTCTTGTAGAGCTTGAACGGCGGGATGACCACGCCCTCTTCGAAGATCGTCTTCGCGTCGGTGGGCATGGACGCCGGCGTCTTGCCGCCCACGTCGGTCATGTGCCCGAACATTGACGACCAGCCGACAATCCGCCCCTCGAAGTAGATCGGCATCACGATCAGCCAATCGTTGGCGTGACTGATCGCGGCCCCGCACGCGTACGGGTCGGACGTAAGCAGTACGTCGCCCTCTTCGATGTCACCGTCGAAATTCTCGAGGAAGTCAGGGATCGACAGGCCGAACTGGCCGACGACCATCTTGCCTTCCGGGTCGCCGATCAGCGGGAATTCGTCATGCTGCTCGCGGATGCCCGGCGACAGCGCCGTACGGAATAGGACCTCGTCCATCTCGTAGCGCGCGTTACGCAGCCCGTTTTCGACCAGGTCGAGCGTGACGAGGTCGACGTCGACCCGGTGAAGTTGTTCAGATGCGGTCTCAATCAGCCGTGCCATAGCTCAGCTCTCCTGCTTCTCGTTGTCGATTGGCCTGATCAGCAAGCTTCCGCTGGGATGCACGGTCGCCTCGTGTCCGGGCAGGATCAACGTGGTCGAGTCCATCTCGGTCACGATCGCCGGACCGGTCACGACGTTTTCGGCCTTCAGTTTGCCGCGGTCGTATTGGCGGGCCTTCACGACGGCGTCGTCGATCCAGACCTCGGTGTCCGAAAGGTACGCCGAGGCAGGGTCCTTGCCCCCGCCCTCGAGCGTCGTCAATCCGATCTGCGGACGCGGGCCGGCCGCCGTCGCACGGAGGGTGACCAGTTCGTGCTGGTTGTTGTCGAGAAGGAAGTCGAAGAGCCGCTTGTGCTCGGCGTCGAACTCCGCACGCAGGCTAGCCAGCCCGGCTCCGCTGCCGTCGAAAGCGGTGAGGTCGATCGTCACCGGGATCTCGAATCCCTGCCCGTGATAGCGCAGGTCGCCCGAATAGGTGACCTTTTGCTCCGATTCGGGAATCCCTTCCTCGTCGAGCGGTACCCGCGCCTCGTCCGCCAGCTCCTGCATCATCGAACGCATTTCGTCGTCGGTGAGCGCGTCGAACGTGCGGATCAGCGTCTGTACAGCCTCGTTGCGCATGTTCGTCGTCGCGTCGCCGTACGCGCACAGCACGCCGGGCGAGGGCGGGATGATCACCGGCCACGCGCCGGTCAGCTTGCCAAGCGCGTTGGCATGAAGCGGCCCGGCCCCGCCAAACGCGACAAGCGCAAACTCCCGGGGATCGAAGCCCTGCTGCACCGACACCAACCGCAGCGCGCCGAACATGTTTTCGTTGACGATGTCGATAATCCCGGCGGCCGCGTGTTCGGCCGACCCGAGCTTCGCCGCTTCGGCAATCGTCGCCACCGCCGCACGGGAGGCCTCGCGGTCGAGTTTCACCTCGCCGCCGGCCAGGTCAGAGGGCAGATAGCCGAGTACGACGTTGGCATCGGTGACGGTCGGCTCGGTGCCGCCGCTGCCGTACGCCGCCGGGCCAGGCACTGCGCCGGCCGACTGAGGCCCGACCCGCAATGCGCCGGTGAGCTCGGGGACGTGTGCGATCGAGCCGCCACCAGCACCCACGCTGCGGACGTCGACCGAGGTCGCGCGGACCTTAAGGTCACCGATGTTGGTCTCCCGTCCGATCCGCGGCTGCAGTCCTTGCACAAGTGCAACGTCCGTCGACGTACCGCCCATATCGAAGGTCAAAAAGTCCGGAAAGCCTGCCTGCTCGGCAAACCAGGCCGCGCCAGTGACGCCACCGGCAGGCCCAGACATCAGCATGGAGACCGGGTTTTGTTGCGCCGAGCTCGCCGCGATCAGCCCACCGTCACTGCGCAAGATGTAGAGCTTGCCGTCGACCCCGGCGTCGGTGAGCTCACGCTCCAGATTGGCTACATAGCGGGACACCTGCGGCTGCACATAGGCGTTGGCAACGGTAGTAATGGTGCGTTCGTACTCGCGCAGCTCGGGGAGCACCGTCGAGGAGAGTGACACCTCGATCCCTGGCAGCTCCTCGGCGGCGATCTCTCGAATGCGAGTCTCGTGGTCCGCGTTGGCGTAGGCATTGATGAGGCTTACACTCAACGCCTCAATATCGCGCGTCTTCAATTGGCGCAGCGCGCGGCGTACGTCGTCCTCGTCCAACTCGGTGACGACCTTGCCGTCGGAGTCGACCCGTTCGGTCACCTCGACGGTGTTTTCCAGTGCGGCAAGGGGTTCTGGCTTAGGCCAGATGATCCAGCCGGCCAGTCCGCCGGGCACGAACGAGCGCGCGATCTGGAGCACTTGGCGAAACCCCCGGGTCGTCACGAGCCCGACCCGCGCGCCCTTCCCTTCGAGGATCGCGTTGGTGGCGACCGTCGTACCGTGGAGGACCTCGCGCACCTGGTCCAGCGTGACACCCGCCGAATCGCAGGCCTGTTGGATGCCTCGCAGTACGCCGATCGATTGGTCTTCGGAAGTTGAGGGCGTCTTAGCCCGGTAGCTCGCGCCGCTCTCCTCGTCGATCAGGAGTATGTCGGTGAAGGTCCCCCCGACGTCGGCGCCCAGGCGAAATGTCATAACCGGCTTCCTTCCCAATTTGCGGTTCAGCACCAAAAACACTTAGCGGCAACGCAAGCCCCGTGCAAACCCAACCCGAAAGTCGTATACGACTTTCCGCAATCACGCGTTAGCCACGGCTCAAACATACGGAGTAACAGGGTGTCGATCAATAGCGCGCGCTAGAATGGCATACGATCTGCCCTTCTTGGGCAGCTGATTCTGCCTGATAGGTTGACGCTCGTGCGCACAGTTACCCCCAACTCCGACCCCGCCCGTGCGTCCGAGCTCGTCTACGCCACGGTCCGCCGCGAGATACTGTCCGGGCGACGCGTCTCGGACAGCTGGCTGCGCGAGGGTGACATCGCCGACGAGCTGGGAGTCAGTCGTACGCCGGTGCGCGAAGCTCTTCGCCGGCTGACCGCAGAAGGACTGGTGCGGCACGAGTTCAACCGCGGCGTACGGGTCGAGACCTGGTCCTCGAAGCAGCTGGAGGAAATCTTCAGCATGCGCTACGTGCTCGAGCCCTGGGCGTGCTCGCTGGCCGCTACCGCCGGGCTTATCGAGATCGCCGAGCTGGACTCGCTCGCATCAGCGATGGATGAGGCCGTCAGTGATACGCCGGACTTCGCGCAGCTCACCACTCTCAACAACGCGTTTCATCGCCACATCGTCGAGGGATCCGGCAACTCTCAGCTGGCTAGCGTGATCGCGTCGATCATCCAAGTCCCGTTGGTGCACCGCACTTTTGAGCAATATTCGGCCCGATCACTTCGCCGTAGCCTGGCGCACCACCACGAGCTCGTCGATGCACTGTCCGCACACGATCCGCAATGGGCACAATCGGTCATGCAGTCACACGTGCGCGCCGCGTGGACGACTGTCATTGCTCACCAACCGCCGTCAGGACAGCTTTCCGCCCTGCCCGATCCGCCCGCTCACCCCGATATAGAGGACGACCATGTCTGATTTTCTTAACCCACAGCCGCCGGCCCGACGCAAACTGCGTGAGGCATTGGCTCGAGGCATGGTGATCGCGCCCGGCGCCTATGACGCGCTCAGCGCGCGGATGATCGACGACGCCGGCTTCGATGCCTGCTATCTCACGGGGTTTGGCACGACCGCGAGCTTGTTGGGCCGACCCGACATTGGGCTCGTGTCCCAGAGCGAGATGGCTTCGACGGTACGACGAGTCGCAGCCGCCATCGACGTACCGGTGATCGCCGATGCCGACACCGGCTACGGCAACACCCTCAACGTCGTACGCACCGTGCACGAGTACGAACAGGCTGGGGCCAGCGCGATCCAGCTCGAGGACCAGGTCTTCCCCAAGCGCTGTGGGCACATGGACGGCAAGGAGGTCGTCGATCTTGGTGAGGCCGTCTCCAAGATCAGGGCCGCCGTCGCGGCGCGGACCGACCCGGACTTCCAGGTCATCGCGCGTACAGACATCGCGGCCATAGAGGGTGTCGACGCGGCAATCGACCGCGCGAAGGCTTTTGCCGACGCCGGGGCCGACGTACTGTTTGTCGAGGCGCCCCCCACGCGCGCTGACATCGAGAAGGTCGCGAACTCGCTTTCCGACCACACGTTGCTGTTCAACTGGGTCGAAGGCGGAAAGACCGAGGGCATCGACATCGACGTCATCCGCGACCTCGGATTCCGTCTGGTGATCTTCCCAATCAGCACGCTTTTGGCTGCCACACATGCGCTCCGCGACCTACTGACCACACTGAAGTCGACATCCTCGACGGATGCAGCGCGCGCCCGCATGGACTCCTTCGACGACGTCGTACAGATCGTCGGTCTCGACGAAGTCCGCCAAATCGAAGAGTCCTTTAGTCGGTGAAGTTGGCTCGGACCTCGGCGGCCATGCCCTCGGGGGCGAGGTCGATCATCGCCTCGGAGTGCAACTTCTCGAAGTAGGTGACATCGCTGCGATACATCGGTTCCGCGTTGGACCTGCTCACAACCCTCAGCAGCAGCGAGTATCGATCGGACGGCGACGGCCCTCCGCCGTACATCGCCCAGTTGAACGCCGTGAGGTTGAGCGAGAAGTAGGTCTGGAAGACCTTTGACAGCGTAAAGCCCAGATCCGCGCAGTCGTCAGGGGTCAGTTCGGTGATGTCGTGTGCGCCATCGACGACCGCCCACACCTCATGGAAGCCGATCGGCGCCCAGGGTGTGAGGACCGAGACTCGGCCACGACGACCGATCCACCGCTCGCCGGCTTCTTCCTGACCTACGAGGGCATCCCAGTAGGACCCGGGGCCGGCCCACTGCTGAGAGAGGTTCACAAGGTTGCGTTGGACCGTCGTACCAATGTCATCATGAGCGGATTGGCCGTGCGGGTGAATCAGCGAACTGCCGCTCGGAGGCAGATAGTTGGCGTTGACCGACGACCACATGGGACGCAGTCCGTGCACGCCTTTGGTGTAGACCGTAAATGCCTCCAACAGGTCACCGACCCGCTTCGGCGTCAGCTCGGGCAGGTCGAGGAAGTGTGACTCGGTGTCGTAGAGGCCGACCGATGAAAACTCCGAGTACGCCATCACGTTGGGGACGACCGCGGCCGACCCACGACGGATGCGGCCCTCGTCCGTGATCGACGGGTCGAAGGAACCGGTCGCCATCTCGATCTTGTCTGCGCAGAACGGGCAGAAGGGTGGCGTCGCAGTCAGCTCCGACAGGTCGGGGCGGGTCTGCGGCGCGAGCTTAGAGCCGGTGATGATTCGCGAAGTGTGGCCCGTGAGCGGATCCACTCGCACCTCGAGCGGCACCTCGACGATCGACGTGGGGTTGGTGAGCTCCGGTACGCGTGCGGTGATGTCGTGCTTGACGAACTCGATAGCAGCCATGCGCCCAGCCTACAAAGTCGGCCGCCCAGCGCAGACCCGCCCACTCGCGAGGCCCCCACCCGTCACAAAATTCCCCAGCCTTGAATCCGAATTTTGTGACGGATCATCGGGGATTTTGTGACGGATCATCGGGGATTTTGTGACGGATCGTCGGGGATTTTGTGACGGATCGCGCTACTTGGCGGGCCAGTACGTCGCGCGGAGCGCCTTCTTCTGAAGCTTGCCGGCCGGCGTACGGGGCAACTCGGCAACGAATTCGACCGTGCGCGGGCACTTGAACCGCGCGGCGCGCTCGATGCAGTAGTCGATCAGTTCGCGTTCGAGGTCAGCATCGGACTTGTCCGAGGCGGTGCGGATGACGACGGCCTTGACCTGCTCGCCGAGGTCGTCGTCCGGTACGCCGATGACGGCCGCGTCGAGGATCTCCGGATGGCTCAGGATGAGGTCCTCGACCTCCTGCGGATAGATGTTTACGCCGCCGGAGATGATCATGTGGGTCTTGCGGTCGGTCAGATAGAGGTAGCCGTCCTCATCGAGGTAGCCGACATCCTCAACGGTCGCCATCGCGCCATCCTCGTCGGTGGCCTCAGCCGTACGTTCCGGATCACCCTTGTAATAGAAGTTGGTCGCGCCGCGGAACCAGATGACACCTTCTTTGCCTGGCGGGCAGTCGTTGCCGTCTTCGTCGCGGATCACCAGCTCGCCCAGCACCGCTTTCCCAACGGTGCCAGGGCGCGCCAACCACTCCTCGGAATCGGACATCGTGAAACCGTGACCCTCGGTGGCGCCGTAGTACTCGTACATCACCGGACCCCAACGATCGATGATGGCCTGCTTGAGCTGCGGCGGGCACGGTGCCGCGCCGTGCACGACCGTCTTGAGGGTCGACACGTCGTACGACGAGAGCACCTCTTCAGGCAGTCGCATGATGCGCGCGAGCATCGTCGGCACCACCTGCGTGGTGGTGATTTTGTACTTCTCAACTAGTGCAAGGAACTGCTCGGGGTCAAATCGCTCCATCACGACCGATGTCACGCCCAGCCGAATCGCGCCGGACAGCGCACTGTGTGGCGCCGAGTGATAGAGCGGCGCCGACGACAAATACGTCATGTCCGCGGTGAGTCGGAAGATCATGTCGGTGAACGCGTAGACCGGAAGCGTGTCGCGTGGATGGCCCTCGGGCAGCGGCCGCGCGATGCCCTTCGGGCGGCCCGTCGTACCGGACGAGTAGAGCAAGGCCACGCCGAGCCGTTCGTCCTCGATAGGTTCCTTCGGGTACGGCGCGATCAGCTCCTCAAAGCTCTCGAACGGCGCCTCGAGATCGCCTGCCTCACTGATGATCCAGCGCTCGACGTTGGGGCATGCGGCGGGCAGTTCGCGCGCGATCTCCAGCAGCTCCGAGCCGATGAAGGCAACACGCGACTCGCTGTCGTTGATGATGTAGGCGATCTCGTCGACCTTGAGGTGCGAGTTGACGCAAACATATCGCAACCCGGCACGCTCGGCGGCGCCCTTGCAGGTGATGTACGTCGGAGTGTTGTACATGACCAACGCGATGTGATCGAGCGGCTTAAGACCGAGACCGCGCAACAACTGGGCCGCTTGGTTCGCACGTGCCTCGTAGTCGGCGTAGGTGATCACTTCGCCACTACCGGCCATGATGATCGCAGGCTTGTCAGGATTGGTGCGAGCGTGTTCGGCGGCGTACATCTTGGGTGGACCTCCGGGATAAGAGAATTAACTGAAGGTTAATCGGCTCGCGTTTAGACGATCAGGCGACCCACGGGGCCACTCATTGGGCCCGGTCAGCCTATATACGTATCGACGTACGGCCCATATATTGGCAAGGTGGCCGCACGCGCTGAGGGGACGTCGTCTAGGCCGAACCGGACAATAGCTGCGCTGTGTACCGGTACGGCGATCAGTGGCATGAATTCCGGCATGATCGCCGTCGCGCTCTCGACGATGCGCGGCGAGCTCAAACTGAATCCCGCATCGATCATGTGGGTGATCACGATCTACTACCTGGCCTCGGCGATCCTGCAGCCGTTGATGGGGCGGCTCGCCGATCGGTACGGCCCGCGGAAACTGTTCCTGTTCGGCATGGGCGTCATCGTGGCGGTCGGTATTGTCGGCCCGTTCGCCTCCACGCTGCTCACCGTCTGCATCGCACGCGTCTTTCTCGCGATGGGTACCGCGACAGCCTTCCCTTCTGCCGCGGCCATGTTGCGGGGTATCGCGGCTTCATCCGGCAAGAGTGCGCCCAAGATGATCGGTCGGATCCAGATGATCGACACCGGCGCCTCCGCAATCGGTCCGGTCATCGGCGGGTTACTCGTCACCCACATGGGTTGGCAGTCGGTCTTCTGGGTCAACATTCCCTTTGCGGCACTAGCCCTGATCAGTTCGCTGTTCTTCGCACCGGAGGACGGCGTACGCGCAAAGGTTCCGCTGCGGAGCACCATCGTCGAGTCGGACGTCCCAGGAGTAGCGGCCTTCGCCGTGGCGGTCGTGGCGCTGCTGACCTTCCTACTCGAGCTCCCCACCGCACCGATCTGGTGGCTGCTTCCCCTCACGCTGGTCGCCGGCGCAGTCTTCGTCTGGCGAGAGTCACGCTGCGTGAAACCTTTTATCGATCTTCAACTGCTCGGGGCTAACACCGAGCTACTCATGGTCTATCTGCGCTTTGCACTGATCAATATCGTCTTCTACGGGGCTCTGTTCGGGGTGCCGCAGTTCCTCGATGACCACGGCGGCTACCGCACCGATGTCGTCGGGATACTCGTCGTGCCACTGGCCGCGTTCACCCTGCTCCTTACGCCGTACACCGAGCGGCTGATCGAACGAACGGGTCTTCGGCATGCGCTCGTCGTTGGCGGCGTCGGGCTTTTTGCCTCGACGGTTCTGTCTATGCTTCTCGTCGTGTCGACGGCGCCGTACGTCGTGCTCGTGGTCACCGCGGCCATGGGCATCCCCTATTGCATTCTCACTATCTCGCTCACGCAGTCCCTCTATGTGGCAGCCAACCCCGACGAAGTCGGGGAGGCCGCGGGCCTCTTCCAGTTGTCCCGTTGCATCGCGGGTATCTGCTCGACCGCGGTCGTCGGTATCGCATTCGCTTCGGGCAGCGGCGCCACGGCTTGGCTCTACGTCGCGGGCGCCATCACGATTCTCGCTTTCGGATACCTACTGCTCGTCCTGGGTCGGCAACCACGACAGCTCAGGCCCGCCTGACCGCCGAGATCGACCCCGCGTTGTTCGGCCTACTTGGCGGGCCAGTACGTCGCGCGGAGCGCCTTCTTCAGCAACTTGCCTGTTGGCGTACGAGGCAGTGACTCGACGAAGTCGACCGTGCGCGGGGATTTAAAATCTGCCACGCGCTGAGTGCAGTAGTCGATCAGCTCGCGTTCGAGGTCAGCGTCGGACTTGTCGGACTCGGTGCGGATCACGACGGCCTTGACCTGCTCGCCGAGGTCGTCGTCCGGGACGCCGATGACCGCGGCGTCGAGGATCTCCGGATGGCTGAGGATGAGATCCTCGACCTCCTGGGGATAGATGTTTACGCCGCCGGAGATGATCATGTGAGTCTTGCGGTCGGTCAGATAGAGGTAGCCGTCCTCATCGACGTACCCCACGTCCTCAACTGTGGCCATTGTCCCGTCTTCGTCGGTCGCCTCCGCCGTGCGCTCCGGATCGTCTTTGTAGTAGAAACTGGTCGCGCCGCGGAACCAGATGACACCTTCTTTGCCTGGCGGACAGTCATTTCCCTCGTCGTCACGTATGACAAGCTCACCAAGAACAGGCTTACCCACGGTGCCCGGACGCGCGAGCCACTCCTCGGAGTCGGACATGGTGAGCCCGTGCCCTTCGGTGGCGCCGTAGTACTCGTACATCACCGGGCCCCAGCGGTCGATGATGGCCTGCTTGAGCTGCGGCGGGCAGGGCGCGGCGCCGTGCACGATCGTCTTGAGCGTGGATACGTCGTACGACGAGAGCACGTCTTCGGGTAGTCGCATGATGCGTGCGAGCATCGTCGGCACTACCTGCGTGGTGGTGATCTTGTACTTCTCAACCAGTGCAAGGAACTGCTCGGGATCAAATCGTTCCATCACGATCGAGGTCGCACCGAGCCGGATCGCACCGGACAATGCTCCGTGGGGCGCCGAGTGGTAGAGCGGTGCCGTCGACAGGTAGGTCATGTCCGCGGTGAGTCGGAAGATCATGTCGACGAAGGCGTAGACCGGCAGCGTGTCCTGCGGATGCCCGTCCGGAAGGGGCCGCTCAATCCCTTTTGGCCGCCCCGTCGTACCGGACGAGTAAAGCAAGGCCACGCCGAGGCGTTCATCGTCGATGGGCTCCTTCGGATACGGCGCGATCAGCGCCTCAAAGCTCTCGAACGGCGCCTCGAGACCGCCCGTCTCGCTGACGATCCAACGCTCCACGCCGGAGCACATGGCGGGCAGGTCGCGCGCCATCTCCAGCAGCTCCGCGCCAAGCACAACGATCCTCGACTCACTGTCGTTGATGATGTAGGCGACCTCGTCGACCTTGAGGTGCGAGTTGACGCAGACGTACCTCAGACCGGTGCGCTCGGCCGCGCCCTTGCAGATGATGTTCGTCGAGGTGTTGTACATCAGCAAGGCGATGTGATCCAACGACTTGAGCCCCAGCCCACGAAGCAGCTGCGCCACCTGGTTGGCACGCCCTTCGAAGTCGGCGTACGTGATCACCTCGCCACTACCGGCCATGATGACCGCGGGCTTATCGGGAGTATTGCGAGCATGTTCGGCGGCGTACATCGAAGTGAACCTCCGGGACTGGCGACTATCTGAAGGCTACTGGGTGGCGGCCATAACCTCCACGAACTTCAGCGGCGTCAGTCGTAAAACCGAAATGCCAACCCGCGTGGGCAGCGACGCGCACGGCAATCGGTTCTATAGTCGGTCGTATGGCTGACGCATCTGCTCATCACAGCAGGATTACTTTCGATCGCCGCATCCGCGCCATGCACGAAGATCAGTCGCTCGCTCGAGTCCGCGAGCTGGCGCTGTTGGCGGGTTGCCAGTGACGACCGTCGCCGAGTTCGCCGATCTCGCTCAGGCAGAACAAGGGTTAGTCGTGGTCGCGACGCAGCGAGCGGACCGTAGTGTCCAGGCCTCGCTGGTCAACGCCGGCGTACTCGACCACCCGCGCACCGGCGAACCCGTGGTTGGCTTCGTCACCTATGGGCGCGTGAAGTTGGCCAACCTACGGGCTCGACCCCAGCTCGCGGTCACGGTCCGCTCAGGCTGGCAGTGGGCGACGGTGGAGGGCGATGCAGAACTGATCGGACCGGAAGACCCGGTTCCTGGCATGGACGCCGAACGGATTCGGCTGCTGCTTCGCGAGGTTTTCGTGGCCGCCGGTGGGCAGCACGACGACTGGAACGAATACGACCGGGTAATGACCGAGCAGCGCCGTTGCGTTGTGCTCGTACGACCGACCCGCTGCTACAGCAACGCGCCGACCAGCTGACAGGACCTGTCGGCGCTACCCTGCTTGGCGGCCCATGTGCGGTGCGGGTTGCGCCGAGGCCCATGCGGACGGGCACCCGGTCCCCGCCGCGACCGTCGCGAAGTCGGTTATCCCGGGTTGATGAGGTACGAGTAGGGCGCCCTGAGCATGCGGGACCCTGCGAGGGGTAGCAGCACAACCACGTGTCCTGCTACCGAAAACGCACCCGCGGCGGGCGCGGGTGCGTTTTCAGTCGAAGATCCACAGGGCCGATTAGGCCTCCACGCGCTCGATGATCACGGCCGGGGCCATCCCGCCGCCGGCGCACATGGTGATCAGGCCGTAGCGGCCACCGGTGCGCTCAAGCTCGTCGAGGGCGGTGCCGATCAGCATCGAGCCGGTGGCGCCGATCGGATGACCCAGCGCGATCGCGCCGCCGTTCGGGTTGACCTTTGCGCGGTCGACGTCCATGTCCCGGATGAACTTCTCGGTGACGACGGCGAACGCCTCGTTGACCTCGTAGACGTCGATGTCGTCCTTGGACAGGCCCGCCTTCTCCAGCACCTTCTTAGCGGCCGGGACCGGCGCGTTAAGCATGAATGTCGGGTCGTCGCCCATGTTCGCGTAGGCCACGATGCGAGCACGCGGCTTCAGGTTGTTCTTCTCGGCATATTCCTTCGAGGCCAGCAGAATCGCGGCCGCGCCATCAACGACACCGGACGAGATTCCGGCGTGGTGCATCGCCTCGAACTTCAGATCCGGGTAGCGGCGGGTGATCTGCTCACGCGGGGTGTGCCCGTTGCCCTGGTCGGAGTCGATGATCGCGCCGAAGGCCGGCTTGAGTCCTGCGAGACCCTCCGCGGTCGTCGACGGGCGCGGGTACTCCTCCTTGTCGAGCGCAATCGATCCATCCTCGTTGTAGACCGGTACGACGGACTTGTCGAAACGGCCTTCCTCGATCGCGATGGCTGCGCGACGCTGGCTCTCCAGCCCGAGCTTCTCCAGATCCTCGCGGCTGATCCCCTCGTTAGCGGCAATCGCGTCGGCGCCGATGCCCTGATGGGTCTGTGGGTGCAGCTCATCGAGGGCCTCGTTGCCGGCGCCCATGCCGTAGACCTTGATGCCCTTCTCGATCTTCTCCCGGGCCTGGGCGGCGGTCAGGCTCATCATCTCGGTGCCACCGGCGATGACGAGGTCCTCCATGCCGGACATGATCGAAGCCGCTGCCATGTTGACGGTGGTGATGCCGCTGCCGCAGAAGCGGTCGAGCGTGACGCCGGATGCCTTAGTGTCGTAACCGGCAGCCAGCAGTGCCATCCGGCCGAGGTCGCCGCCCTGCTTTCCGTCCTGTGAGGACGTCCCCCAGATGACGTCGTCGACCTCTGCGGTGTTGATGCTATTGCGGTCGCGGATCGCCTTCAGCACGGTCGCGCCAAGGTGCTGCGGGTGCAGGTGCGCGAGCGCGCCCTTGCCCTGCTTGCCGATTCCGCGCGGTGTACGAACCGCGTCGATGATGTAAGCGTCTGCCATGATGGCCTCCGAGATTGTATTAAGGGCTCAATTTGCAGCCTACGACACAACTATTCGGCATGCGTCGCCGCACACGTCGCGATGCAGCAAAACGGCGCGGAGACCTAACGACTGTCCGCCGCCGACTCTTAGGACAGCGCTTCGTTCAGCAGACCCAGCGCCGACGCAGCGAAGGCATGCATGTTTGACACGCGGTCGCCGGAACCGGTCTCGATCGTGCGGGACAACTCCACCGGACCCACCACACTGAGGAAGGTGCACCCCGCCGGATCGCCGTACCGCGTAGCCGACGGCCCAGCCGCGCCGAACTCGGCGATTCCCCAGGTCGTGCCAAGCCGGTCTCGTACGGCGCTCGCGAGCAGGTTTGCGTGCGGTTCGCTCAGCGGGCGCACCCCGGTCATGTCCGACGGGGTAATCGCCAGCAGATTGGTGATCGCGGCCTTGGTGTAGACCACGCTGCCGCCCACGAAGTACGCCGATGCCCCCGCCTGGGCCAACAGGGCCGCGGAGATCAGCCCGCCCGACGACGCTTCCGTCACGGCGATCGTCTCGCCTCGCTCACGCAGCGCAGCCGCGACCTCGCTCGCCGCCGCCAGCAGTTCGTCCACGGGT
Source organism: Antricoccus suffuscus (assembly GCF_003003235.1). Classification (NCBI taxonomy): domain Bacteria; kingdom Bacillati; phylum Actinomycetota; class Actinomycetes; order Geodermatophilales; family Antricoccaceae; genus Antricoccus; species Antricoccus suffuscus. Next base: position 160,050 of record NZ_PVUE01000004.1, on the reverse strand, counting down.
CCTCCTACGTTCGATTACGAATAGGCATCCAGGCTATCGGCCACATCCGACCGGTACATTGACGCGGCATACTCGGGCAGAAAAAACCCCGTGAGCTCGTGGTCGACGATCGCCGCCGCATGCGGTCGTTATTCGAACCGCAGGACGAGTTTGCCGCGCGCGTGCCGGGTCTGGACCTTGGCCAACGCGTCCAACGCATTATCGAACGGATAGACCCGTTCGACCTCCACATGCATTTCCCGCGAGGCTATCTGCGCCATCAGGTCGGCCAACTCGTCCCGGACGTCCGTTTGATAAGGGACCGTTTGCACGTGTACGCCGCGCTCGGGCTCCACGATGTCCCCGGAAATGGAAACGACGCTCCCGCCGTCCCGCACCACACTCAGGCTGCCGGCCGTGGTGTCAGGTTGCACAGCTATTGCCGCGTGAACCCCGGCCGGTGTCCACTTCATGATTTGCTCGGCCCAGGCCGGGTCGTGGTAGTCGACGACCATCTCGGCGCCCAGCGAGCGCATATAGCTGTGGTTCTGCTCGGAAGCCGAAGCACCGACCCGCCACCCCCGATGTCGAGCGAGTTGAATCGCCAGCGTGCCGATCGCCCCGGAACCTCCGGCGATGAACAGTGAGCCCCCGGCGGGCACCGCATCAAGGGCACGTAACGCCCGCAGCACAGTGTTGCCGGCTACCGGAACAGCCGCGGCGTCGACGAAATCCATCTCGGACGGCACCGTAACGATGGCCGCATCGGCCTTGACTGCGACGTACTCGGCCCAGGTGCCGCCCTTGGGCTGCATGGAACTGACGAACGCGATCCGATCACCAGGGGCGTGCGCCGACACCCGGCTGCCCACCTCTACGACGACGCCGGCAGCCTCGATCCCAATTGTGAAAGGATATTTCGCGTCACCTGGCAAAAAATAAGAGTCATGGATCCCCACGCCGACTGCACGCACACCGACGAGCAACTCGTCGTCGTCGATCTGCGGGGTCGGGACATCCGCTAGCTCAACGGAGTGAGCGCCGGCATGTGGTAGGACGAAAGCTCTCATGGCTCTGGTGTGCTCCTTGCTCCCCGGTAGTTACACGCTGAGACGTCGCCCGCGGCTGTGTTTGCGGGGCGCTTATGGCCACACTATGGGTTTTGTACCGCGGATGGGACCGACGATCCACCGGCTCCGCTGAGCGCACAAACCAAAATGACCCCTGACCGTGCTACCTGGTCAGGGGTCATTTTGTCTGGTGGGCAAGGGGGGACTTGAACCCCCACGTCCTTACGGACACTGGCACCTGAAGCCAGCGCGTCTGCCATTCCGCCACTTGCCCAAGCGGTGCTTAAACGACGGCATAGGTTAGCACGATCGGCCTGGCTCGTCGTACGCCGCCCTGGTCCGGGTCGGCTTTCGACTCCAGGGACGGATTTGGTCGCGAGTATGCGACCAAATCCGTCCCTGGAAGTCGCTACCTTGGGTGAGCCGCGTGCTGAGGCAGACTCGGGTGATGGAGTGGACGTCGTACGCCGACGCGTGGCTCGGCCGCGCGATCTACGAACACGGCCTCGGGCTCCTGCTGCTCGTCGCGTTTGTCAGCAGCATCGCTCAGTTCCGGGCGCTGCTCAGCAGCACTGGGCTGCTGCCGATCCCGGCGTACCTCAAGGCCACGAAGTTCTGGGCCCGGCCGAGCATTTTCGGCGCGCGTTACTCCGACGCGATCTTCCTGACGGTGGCGTGGATCGGTGCCGGTCTGGCCGCACTGACGGCGACCGGGCTGACCGCGCGGCTCCCTTGGTGGGCGCACACCGCAGTCTGGGCGGCGATGTGGCTGCTCTACTTGTCGATCGTCAATGTCGGGCAACGCTGGTATGGCTTCATGTGGGAGATGATCATCTGCGAGGCGACGTTCGTCGGAATCTTTGTTGGCCCCGCCAGTACGACGCCGTCCACGCTGGTGGTGTGGATGTTGATCTGGTTGCTAATTCGCATCGAGCTCGGCGCCGGGCTGATCAAGCTGCGCGGCGACTCGTGCTGGCGGGACCTGACCTGCCTGGACTTCCACCACGAGACGCAACCGATGCCCGGCCCACTGAGCTGGCACTTCCATCACCTGCCAAAGCCCTTGCACCGGATGGAGACCGCGGCGAATCACGTTGTACAGCTCGTCGTACCGTTCCTACTCACCGCGCCGCAGCCGGTGCGGACTTGGGCGGCGCTGGCGATCGCTCTCACCCAGGCCTGGCTCGTGTTGTCCGGCAACTTCGCCTGGGTCAACTTCCTCACGATCGTGCTCGCGCTATCGCTCGTCGACGCCTCTGTTTTCGGCGTCAGCGCACCATCGATGACCGCACCTGATCCCGCGGCGCAAGGCGTCGTGATCGCGGTGGCGGCCGTCGTACTGGTGTTGAGCTGGTGGCCGCTGCGCAACCTGCTGTCCAAGCGCCAACGCATGAACGCCCGCTACAACCCGCTATTGATCTGCAGCTCGTACGGCGCGTTCGGATCGATTGGGCGGGTACGGCGGGAGGTGGTCATCGAGGGCACCGCCGACCGCTCACTGTCGGCCTCTTCGCAGTGGCTTGAATACGAGTTCTACGGGAAACCGGGCGACGTACGACGGCGGCCGCCGCAGGTCGCGCCGTACCACTTGCGGCTGGGCTGGATGTTGTGGTTCGCGGCGCTGTCCCCGGCGTACCGGATCGGCTGGTTTGAACGGCTGCTCGCGCGACTGCTGCACGGCGACCCCGCGCTTTTGCGGATGGTGCGAGTGAATCCGTTCCCGGACGGGCCTCCGGCGTACGTGCGGGTGCGCCTTTATGACTACCGCTTCACCACGCGCGCGGAGCGGCGGCAGTCTGGCGCGTGGTGGCACCGCGATCTAGTCGGCACGGTGAACGATCCGCGGCGGCTACGCGAGCCACCGGTCCGGACGTGACGGATGGTCCGACATTCGTGACGGATCGTCGGACATACGTGACGGATCGCGGGTTACTTGGAGAGGAGGTTGGTGGGCACGGCTTCGTCGTTGGCGAGCGCGCCGAAGAAGGCCTTCGCGCCCTGTTCGTCCCATTTCACGACCGATCCGACGCCGCTGAGGGTCGGCGTACTCCCGATAGGCACGGTCGACGTAACCAGTTTGCTGTCGCCCATCGCCAGGCCCATGCTGGCGAGGTTCCACAGGTGTGTGCCGCTGTCGACCTCGAGCGAGTCGACCGCGGACAGCGCCATCGGCACCGACTTGAAGGGGTTGATCAGCGTGCCGATGCCGGATGCCTTGCTCAGCAGCGCGGCCAGGAACTTGCGCTGGTGCTTGACCCGGTCGAGGTCGGCCATCGGCGTCGCACGAGTCCGGACGTAGCCGAGCGCCTGCGCGCCGTCGAGCGTCTGACAACCGGCTTGCAAGTTGAGACCGGCCTTCGGATCGTTGATCGGCTTATCGACGCAGATGTCCACGCCGCCGACCGCGTCGACAACCGACGCGAATCCGCCGAACCCGACCTCCGCGTAGTGATCGATCCTGAGGTTCGTGATCTTCTGGACTGTTTGCGCGAGCAACTTGCCGCCACCGAAATTGAACGCCGCGTTGAGTTTCTGCTTCCCGTGCCCGGGGAGGTCGACGAGCGTGTCGCGCGGCAGGCTCACCAGTGTCGGTGCGACACCCGAGTCGGGCACGTGAAGCACCATGATCGTGTCGGTACGTTTGCCCGCAGCATCGCCGGTGGCGAGCTTCTTCTTCTGCTCGGCGGTGAGTCCCGCCCGGCCGTCCGAGCCGACCAGCAACCAGTTGGTGCCCTTCGTCGCGGCGGGACGACCGGAGTAGTCGGCCAGTACGTCGGACCGCTTCAAGGAAAAGTCCAGGTAGGCGCCGAAGCCGACGATGACCAACACCAGCACGAGCACGATCGACCCGAAGATCTTGAGCCCCTTGTGTCGTTTCTTCGGGCGCCCGCTCGGCGGCGGCGGATAGCCACCGCCAGGCGGCGGTTGACGGGGTGGCTGCTGAGGCGGGTACGTTCGCCGCTGGCCCGGGTAGTAGTCCTGCCCATACGACGTCGGCGGCGCGAGGGGGCGTTGCGGCGTACCCATGACGCGGGTGTCATTCGGCCCAGGACTATGTCGTTCACCTGCCGGCGCCTGATCGCCGCGACGGCGTTTGGAGGCGTTCCCGCGACCCCGTGGATCGAGGTACGCAGGAAGCTCGCGGTCACCGTAAGGGTCAGTCATTCGTACGAGGATACGTACTCCGGCGCCCGTCCAGCGTGATGCGACCGTGATTTGCCGCGAGCTTTCCTCGCGAGAGGCCTGCGGCGTGCGCGCTACGAGCGACGCGGCTCAGTTGGTACGTCGAGATCGGCCTTGCGCAGGCGGTAGACCTGGAGCTGCAGGTCGTAGTACTTATCGGTCTCTCCGACCCACTCCATCCCCACACTCTTAGCGGTGGCAGCGCCCCGAACGTTTCGTGGCCGCACAACCGCAAACAATTCGTCGATGAGCGCGCCGGACTCGAAAGCCTGATGTGCCACCGCATGACCGGCCTCGGCAGCCAGACCCTTACCCCAGGCGCGCGGGGCCAGCTGCCAGGCAATTTCGAGATCACCGTGGTACGGCGGCATCGGCAGCAGGGCGATGCCGCCAACAAGTTCTCCGGTTTCGCGTAACTCGATCGCCCATCGACCTTCGGGCAGATCGCGTCCATCGCACTCGGAGATCCAACGCTCAAGGATCTCTTCCATCGCGGGGATGTCTGGCACCTGCTGCATCGCCGGCGCGAGCCATCGAGACACGTCAGGGGTGCCGTAGATTGCAAGCGCGGCGGGCGCGTCCTGCAGCGTCCATGGTCGCAGCGTCAGTCGCGGCGTATGAATGCTGGACTCCTCGATGATGACCCCGTGCATCCTGTCAGTCATATGTTGAAGGTAACCGCGAAATAGGTGTTGTGCCCGGTCCGGGGGTCAAATGCCCGCGCTGCGCAGTCGGACGGCGAGTGCAGGGGACACACAACCAGCCGTACCTCCGGCTCGGGACGGGCCGTGGTTAGTTGTCGTCGCGAGGCAGATACGTGGACATCGGTAGACGTTGAGCGGGCTCACGTTTGGCTCGCCCGGCACGTCTACATCGTGGAAGTATCAGTACGACGAATTGAGGATGATCATGTTCGACCGTCACGCAACGATCACCACGGCCATCGGCGACCTCACCTTGGTCGCCGCAGACGACGCACTGATCGGGATCTACTTTCCGCACCACTGGGTCGGCGCCGCCCGCGCCTCCCGCGGTGCTGAAGTGGCCGCCGATAATGACCCTGTCCTGTCTGTGGCTGCCGCTCAGTTGCGGGAGTACCTCGCCGGTGAGCGCTCCGACTTCACCATCAAAACGGCCGCTGAAGGCGACGAGTTTCAGCAACGGGTCTGGGCCATCCTGCACGAGATTCCATCCGGGGAGACCACGACGTACGGCGCGATCGCCGCGCAACTCGGCGACAAGTCGCTGGCGCGGATGGTCGGCAAGGCGGTCGGTTCGAACCCGCTGTCGATCGTCGTACCGTGCCACCGGGTTGTCGGGGCCGACGGAAAGCTGACCGGGTACGCCGGCGGCCTGGAACGCAAACAGCACCTGCTCAACCTCGAGGGCGCGCTACCCGCGCAGGCCGAGGCGCTCTTCTAACGAAGCCCTCAGCGCGGTCACGCGACCCAGCAGCCGAAGCCAACGGCAAGTCGACCGGCTATGTCCGGGGTATCGAACGGTCCCCGTTTCGACAACTAGGGTAGACGCGTGAATCGCACCGATCGCCTGTACGCACTCGTGGAGGAGTTGCGGGCGGTGGCGCCACGACCGAGGAGCGCCCGGTGGCTCGCAGATCGATTCGAGGTCAGCACTCGGACCGTAGAACGGGACCTATCGGCCCTGCAACAGGCCGGAGTGCCGATCTGGGCAGAACCCGGCCGTACCGGCGGCTACTGCCTCGATCCGTCGCACACGCTCGCGCCTCTTGGCTTCACGGTCGACGAAGCGCTCGCGGTGACGATCTCTCTCGGGATGCTGGCCACGAGCCCCTTCCGTGACGCAGCGACCTCAGCACTTCGCAAAGTGGTTGCCGTGATGGATGACCGCAGCCTGAGCGAGACCGCGGACCTAGCGACACGCATCCACTTGCTCGATGACGGTCCTGCAGCAGAAGTACCCGCCGACTTACCACAAGCGCTGCGCACCGGACACGTGCTCCAGATTCTCTATCAAGACCGAAGCGGTACCGAGACCGTCCGTGAGGTCGAGCCCCTTGGCTTCGTCGGGAAGGGCCGCGGCTGGTACCTGATTGCCTGGTGCCGGCTCCGGAACGGAATCCGCGCATTCCGCGGCGACCGAATTATCACAGCGGAACCCACCGGCGAAAGATCGCCGCGGCGCGACTTTCGCGCGGAGGACCTCGACATCGTTTACGGGGAGCTGCGCACCGTCGGCGCGGGCAGATAAAGCCGATAAACACCGACAGGACGGTGTCGCCGAGGCACCCTACCGTCAGCGTGTCGCGGCAACGGGCCCGGCGGAAGGGAACATCATGGAATTCGCATCGATTCGGATTATCACCAACCACGTCGACCGGCTTGCCCACTTCTACGAGGCGGTCACGGGCACGACGGCGGCACGACCGGCCCCAGTGTTCGCTGAACTCCGAACCGCGACTGGCATCCTCGCGATCGGAAGTACCGCGACGATGGCGATGCTTGGGGAACACGCCCCGACACCAGCTAACAACAACTCGGTCATCATCGAGTTCCTCGTTGACGACGTCGACGCCGAGTTCACGCGACTGCGCGACGCCCTCGACGAGGTCGTGCTCGCGCCGGCCACGATGCCGTGGGGAAACCGGTCGACGTTATTCCGCGACCCGGACGGCAACCTCGTCAACCTTTTCTCACGGCCTGCCAGCTGAACACAACCGGCCGGTCAGCCGCGCGATCAGGGTCAGCGAGGTGGCGGGCCCGGGGTCACCAGGTGGCTGCGAAACGCCATGACGACGGCCTGGGTCCGGTCGCGCAGGCCGAGTTTCATCAGGATTCGGCTCACGTGCGTCTTGACGGTGCCCTCACCGAGCACCAGGTGCGCCGCGATCTCGGCGTTGTTGAGACCTTCGGCCATGAGTATCAGCACCTCGCGTTCGCGCGGCGTCAGGAGGGCAAGATCTTCGGCCGGCGGTAGCGCGTTGTCCGGACGAGCCGTGAACTCCGAGATCAAGGTGCGGGCAACCGCCGGGTCCAGCCATGCCTCACCGGCGGCGACAGCTCGGGTGGCCGGGACCAGATCCTGCGGGGCGGCGTCCTTGAGCAGAAAACCAGAGGCGCCAGCCCGCAGCGCCGCAAACACTGCCTTGTCGAGGTTGAACGTGCTGAGCACCAGTACCGACACCTCCCGGCGATCGGCCGCGACCTCAATACCGCCAGCGGTGATTCGCCGGGTCGCCTCGACGCCATCCATATTCGGCATCCGGACGTCGAGGATCGCGACGTCCGGTCGAAGCTCGGTCACCGCCTCGACCGCGGCCCGGCCGTCGTTGACCTGAGCGAGCACCTCAATATCCGACGCGACCGACAGCAACATCGACAGCCCGCCGAGCACCAACGCCTCGTCATCGGCGAGCACCACTCGGATCGTCATAGCGTCGCACCTCCAGTCACCGCGACCGCTGGTGTGGTGGATGGAATGGGCAACGTCGCGTGGACCTCATAACCACCGGCGTCACGCGGTTTCGCCTCAAACGCACCGCCGGCGAGCACGATGCGCTCGGTGAGGCCGAGCAGCCCGTTGCCGGTCGATAGCCGCTCGTCCGCACCACGCCCGAGCCCGTTGTCCCAGATCTTGATATCGAGCTGCGCCGCGGTCCACTTGAAATGCACGTTGACCGTCGCGCCGGCCCCTGAATGTTTGGTGACGTTGGTCAGCGATTCGCTCACTATCCGGTACGCCGCGGCATCCACACTTCGAGCGAGTGGCCGCGGAGATCCTTCGGCGTGCAGGATGACCTCGACTCCGGTGGCGCGGATCGACTCCAGCAGTGCCGGCATCTCGTCGAGACCGGGAGGCAAGACCAACTCGTGGATCGGGTGCTCGTCGACATCGGAGGTCCGCAGGACCGACAGAAGCCGGCGTAGCTCCGCCATTGCCTGCGTGCCGGTCTTCTCCACCACGTCGAGGGCATCCAGAGCGCGCTGTTGATCGTGTGTCATCACCGCGCGTGCGCCGGACGCCTGCAGCACCATAAGTGTGACGGCGTGGGCGACGATGTCGTGAAGCTCGCGCGCCACCTCGCTGCGCACGCTCATCACGGCGGCGCGCGCGGCTTCGGCCCGGCGAAGCTCATAGTTGCGATCCGCCGTCTTGCGCCACCAACCGATGCCGGCACCGACAAGCAGGATCGCGAGATAGCCGATCAGGATTCCGACGTAGACGCCGGCGCCCCAGTCGAAGTCGTGCGTGCGTGCCTCGGAGTACACCCACGACATGGCCGGAACGATCGCGACTACGGCGGCAAAGACGCCGGCGCGCAACGGCAGGAACGCGATGACTCCGGCAAGCACGATGCACACCGGGACGACCGGCCGGTACGTCGTACTCAGGGTAATCGCCACCGACAGCGCGCAGACCACGAGGAAGACCGGAATCCGGGCTCGCACCCGCAGCAGAAGTACCCCGAACATCAGCACACCGCAGGCCAGGACTATGCCCCATGCGGTCTGCGGGCCGCCGGCCCGCGGGTCGGGCGCAACGACGTCGGAGAAGAGGAACACGTCGAGCACAACCGCAGCCGCCAGCAGTAGCGTCTCGCGGATCCGGTCGACGCGGGGATTCTTGCTCTGTAGCAGTCGGCGGGTCGTGTCCGCGGGGTCGGTGCGCAGCGGGATCGTCGCACCCGTCGCCCGGTCTGCGTCGTCAGTCATCCCGGCACCTCAGTCGGTCGATGGTCAGCAAAAGATGCCGAGCCAGCTGCACAAGGACCACCGGTACTTCATGCCGACCACGACTTGCGGTGGCGTGCAGGTGATCTTCCGCGGGGCCTTCGTCAGCACTCGCTCATCGGTGAGGAGGGCGGTCCGCATCCCTTCGGCCGCGAGGCCGGCATGCAGGTCGCCGTCGAACCGGCTGATCAGGTCCTCGAAGTGTTTTTCGGTGGTGAGGTGATCGGGCACCCGTACGTCCGCGACGGGCGTCGCAAGCGTAATGATCGCGGTGACGGTCGGCGCGTCCTCGGTCGCTCGGTGTGCGAATGTGCCGGTCGGCTGCGCGCGTCGTACCGGCAGATCCGAGCCGGGCGGCGGTAGCACCGAGACTTCGCCAGGACAGATCCCGTCGAGCCGTTCGAACGGTAGGTCACGAACGAGGATCCGGTTGCCGGGCAGAAGCGTCGCGGGAAATCCGGTCAGCCCCGCCTCGTCCTTCGTCAGCAGCATCGCGTAGCAGGAGTCGTCGACCTTGTCGGGTTTGTCCGTTTTCGGCGTACCTGTTTTCGGCGCCGGGACCTTAGGAGCGCCGTCCTTGGCAGCGCCGTCCTTGAGGGCGCCGGACTTGGTCACCTTTTTAGGTCGTTTGGGCTCGATGGGTCGTTTGGGCTCGTTCGGTGTAGTCACGGTCTCCCCCGTCTTCAACTCACGCGCGTCCGATTGGACCTCGTGTCATCAATCTTGCGTTGGCAGCCCCCGCGGCGCATCTGCGCCGATGGATATTCACGTTGTATGCCGGCCGATGTATGCCTAGAGATATACCCCGAATACCTCTCCTTGGACAGATGCACGCCGCTGCTCGGCTGGGCAATAGTGAGGTCGTCGTTCCAAGCGGTGAGTACGCGATGAGCCATCGAGCGGCCGGATCGGGGGACTTGGCCACTCACTCCCCGCCTGCAGACGCTGCAGACTCTTCAGAAATGAAGAAATAGGTACGGCGGCTGCAAGCCAATGAGGGGGCGGTTCGGGGGACCGCCCCCTTTGGCTTTGTTCAGTCGGCTTTGTTCAGCGGGCATTGTTCGGCGGCGCGGTGGGTCATCTTTCGACTTGTGTGGAAGTTCGACGTACACCGGCGTACGTGAGACTTCCACGCAAATCGCGTTTGGCGAGCTAGGGCCGGAAGACGGGAGTGCGCTTCTCCTGGAAAGCGCTGATCGCCTCGGCGTGCTCCGCCGTTTCGTAGGCCTCGCTGAGGCGTTCCATCTCGCGCTGCTGGACGAGCGACAGATCGGACTCGACGGCGTTGACGGTGAGCAGCTCCTTGATGAACCTCAGCTGGGTAGGCGGATTCGCCGCCAGCTCGGTCGCCATCGACATCGCGCACTCGAGTACCTTGTCCGCGGCGACGACCCGGTCGACGAGCCCGATGCGTCCTGCTTCGGTTCCCAGGATCGTCGTACCGCTGAGGGCCAACCACGATCCCGCGCCGTAGCCGCACCGGGAAATGAGGAAGTGTGAGGAGGCGAGCTCCGGCACGAGGCCCATCTTGACGAATCTGGCAGATAACTTCGCGTCCTCGGAGGCCACAATCTGGTCGAACGGCAAGATCATCGTCAGCCCCACACCGACCGAGGCGCCATTCACCGCGGCGATCAGCGGCTTGGACCTGCGGCATAGTGCGACCCAGTCACTCACCTGATTCGTGGCTTTCGCATCGGACGGGGCGGGTGTCTTGTCCGCAAACACCGCACCGATATCCGCACCGGCACAGAAACCCCGTCCTGCGCCGGTCACTACGATCGCCCCGACACTGTCGTCGGCGTTCGCTGCTTCTATCGCGCTCGTGAGTTCGGCGCTCATCTGCCGCGTCCAGGCATTCATTCGCTCAGGACGGTTGAGCGTGATCTGTAAGACCGCATCGTGTTGGTCGACGAGAATTTGTTCGAACCCGGATCCGCTGACTGCCATGCGACACTCCCTCGGTGCATGCGTCACTCGGGCGCACGCTGATTAAGGCATTTGCCTCACGTTAGCGGATGCGCCGCAAGGAACGGTTCGACCATTGGCGGGCCTGGGCCGTCGGTGTCGCCCGCCGGAGCGGGCGACGCCGATGACTCCCCTTACCGTAGGGACCGTTCCGAGCCGTCGGGCGCGATTGCGATGACTTGAGATCCCCCGGTCTTGCGCCATCGCCATCGCGCGATAGGCCGATTTCTCGGCGCCTTGCGCAGTCTGGCCGGTCCCTACACTTGTAGAGACGCTCAACCCCGGCGAGTGTGACACGGGTTTCAGATATTTCTTTTCGACAATCCGCAGACCGTCGTAACCAGGATTCCGAGGTGGTTAGCTGGAAGGTTTGATGCGCTGAGCGCACCAAACCTTCCCGCTAAGACACAATCCGCCACCGCTAGGCGCGAAGGGTCTAAGGACGTCGCAAGATGATCGGTGGCTAGACGGCCTCGTCTGCGGTCACTTCCGGCGCCACGTGCTCACCGGGATAGAAGTACATCGTGACGAGAGCGGCAATCGCGCCACCGACGAGCGGCGCGACAATGAATAGCCACAGTTGGCTCAGCGAGTCACCGCCGACGAACAGCGCTGGGCCGATGCTGCGCGCGGGGTTGACCGACGTACCGGTCAGGGGGATACCGATGAGGTGCACCGTCGTAAGGGACAGGCCAATAGCGACCCCGCCGAGCTGCGGCCAGGAAGCCTTGCGCGTCACCGCGAGTACGACGGTCACGAACATAAAGGTCAGGACAACTTCAGCGAGGAAGGCGCCGCCGGCGTTCAGTCCGATCATCGACGCATCACCCCAACCATCCGTGCCGAGCCCGACTTTGTCGGTCGAATAGTCGGCCGCCCCGGCGAACATGGCACGCAGAAGCGCCGCTCCGGCGATACCGCCAACAATCTGAGCAATCCAGTAGCCGACCGCCTCGGTGATGGAAATGCGCCGCGCAACCAAGAAGCCGATCGTCACGGCCGGGTTGATGTGACAGCCGGAGATCGGGCCGATCGCGTAGGCGAGTACGAGCAGCACAAGCCCGAACGAGAGGGCGGTCGCGACGACACCCGCGGCAGCGCTCTTGCCCGTCATGCCGAACCCGAAGCACAGTGTCGCCGTACCGACAGATAAGAAGACAAGGAGCGCCGTACCAAGTGCCTCTGCGACCAACTTGCGGATATCCATTGATTCCTCCAGTTATGGCCGTCGAACATTACGACGACTAAACACATCTTTACCCCGTCGACGAGGCGTGTCTAGTCCTGTGAGCAGCGCAGATGGCAATTTTTCGCCGACAATTCACTCACCTATAGCCCGGTTGAATCTTCAAACTCCACCCGTGATTGGCTGGCTGCATGACTTCCATATCCTCATCCGAGTCGCAGCTCCTCGACGGCGTCGATCCGTCGCCCCTGTTCACGCCGTACTCCCTCGGCGGCCGAACGCTCGCCAATCGATTCGTCATGGCACCGATGACCCGCCAGAAGTCTCCGGGCGGCGTCCCCGGTGACGACGTGGCCGCCTACTACGCACGCCGCGCCGCCGATCTCGGCCTCCTGATCACCGAGGCGACGTACGTCGATCACCCATCGTCCGGCACAAGCCGCAGAGTGCCGCGCTTTTACGGTGAAGATGCCCTGGCCGGCTGGGCGCGTGTGGCCGAGGCGGTGCACGCCGAGGGTGGGCTGATCATTCCGCAGCTCTGGCACCTCGGGACTCAGCGTCAGGAAGGATCGCCATTCAACGAGGGTGCGCCGGTCATCAACCCGTCGGGCATCCATTTGGACGGTACGGCGAAGGGCGTCGCCGCGACCGTCCGCGACGTCGACGACATCATCGCCGCGTTCGTGCAGGGCGCCGTTGACGCTCAGCGGATCGGGTTCGACGGCATCGAAATCCACGGCGCACACGGCTATCTGCTCGACCAGTTCTTCTGGTCGCAGACGAACAACCGCGACGACAACTACGGCGGCACGCTCACCAAGCGGGTGCGATTTGCCGCCGAACTCGTGGCCGCCGTACGCGAAGCGGTAGGCCCCGAATTCCTCGTCGCTTTCCGCTATTCACAGTGGAAAGGCGGGAATTACGACGCGCAGATCGCCCAGAGTCCGGCCGAGCTCGAGCAGATTCTGACGCCGCTGGTCGACGCGGGCGTCAGCGCGATGCACGTCTCGACCCGGCGTTACTGGCTTCCGGCGTACGACGACTCCGAACGCACCCTGTCCGGCTGGACGAAGAAACTGACTGGACTGCCGACAATCTCGGTCGGTTCGGTCGGCGTCGCCAAGGCCTACCGCGCCACCGACGACGAGCAGACCGCGTCCTTGAGCCTCGCCCGTCTGGTCGAGCTGTTCGAGGCGGGCGAATTCGATCTCGTCGCACTCGGCCGCGCCGTACTCTCCGAGCCACAGTGGGCGACGAAGGTACGCGAGGGCCGCACCGACGAGATTCGACCCTACGACAAGGCCGACGACGCGACCCTCCTCTAACCCAGCAGGTCGGGAGGAACTCGCGGATCGTGCCACGCGTTCTCACGCTGGCGAGTACAAGCTCACGGAGGGCCGAGCAGGCGCGAGATATCGCGACTTGCAGAGTGATCAACCGCACCGCTCACAACGGGACCGATACCATGGCATACGCGTCTTTTCGGGCGCACGGCTTTTGGGTGCCCGCACACGGCAGCGAGAGGAGGCACGATGGGCGTTTTTTCACGGTTCGAGCGCAAGCTCGAAAACACCGTGGGCAATGCCTTCGCTCGCGTCTTCAAGGGCAAGGTCCACCCATCTGAGATCGCCCGTGCCCTGAAGATCGATGCCGACGACAACAAGGTAATAGTGGGTCATGACCGGGTCATGGTCCCCAACCGGTACGTCGTACAACTAGGCGCAACCGACTACGACCACCTCCACGAGTGGGAAACCCAGCTCACCCGCAGCCTGTCGGACATGGTCCGCGAGCACGCCGCGAGCGAGGGCTGGTCGACGTACGGTCAGATCAAGATCCAGTTCGCGCGTCAGGACTCGCTGAGCACGGGCGTGTTTCACGTCCAGTCATCCGTCAGCGGTAATAAGGACTCGATGCCGCCACCGCCGCCACCGGTTTCGCGCTCAACGGCACCGCCGATCGCCGCACCACCGCCACCGATCCCGCGATCCAACGACGACGACGAGCCGTCCACTCGGCTCATCGGCCGCCAACCGGCCGCCCCGCCCAGCCCTGCTCCCGCGGCGTACCAGCACCTCATCGTGGTCGACGGACCCAACACAAAGCACGTGCTCAAGAACGGCAAGAACGTCATCGGCCGCGGTTCGGCGGCGGACATCCAGATCACCGACACCGGCGTCTCACGGCTGCACGCCCAGGTCGTCGTCGATCAACAGGGAGCCGACGTGCAGGACCTGCAGTCGACCAACGGCACCCACGTCAACGGTCGCAAGGTCAGCAGCCAACGCCTCACTCACGGCGATGTCATCCGGCTCGGGCATAGCGTATTGGTGTACCGCTACGAGCCTGGTGATGGCCGATGACCGCAGCGATCGTCATCCAGGCCATCCGGTTTGGATTCCTCGCGCTTCTGTGGCTGTTTCTCTACTTCATCTTCCGGCTCGTCAAGGCCGACCTCAGCGGCTCGAAACCGCGCAGCGTCGCCACCGCTCCACCGCGCGCCGCAGCCCGTCCGCAACCCGCGCAAACGCAGCGCCCTATGGCACCGCGCGGCTCACCCCGCCAGCTGATCGTCACCGCCGGTGCACTGGTCGGCACCCGGATCAACCTCGGTACGGCGCCGATTCTCGTCGGGCGCGCGGACGACTCGACCGTCGTACTCACCGACGACTTCGCCAGCTCACGACACGCTCGACTCACCCGCCGCAGCGACGGGGAATGGCTCGTCGAGGATCTGGGCTCCACCAACGGCACGTACCTCGACCGCCAACGGGTCGCCGCTCCTATTCATGTGCCCGTCGGCGTACCGATCCGCATCGGTAAGACGGTCCTCGAGCTGCGCGCATGACGCTGTATCTGCGCTATGCGGCTCGTTCCGACCGCGGCCTCGTCCGGCAGAACAACCAAGACTCGGTGTACGCCGGATCGCGACTGCTTGCCGTAGCGGACGGGATGGGCGGTCACGTCGGCGGCGAAGTCGCGAGCAAGATCGTCATCGCCGCGTTCGAATATCTCGATGAGGACGTGCCAGCCGCCGACATGCTCGAGGCCCTACGGGACGCCACCCACTCCAGCACTCAGCATCTGCGGGAAGTCGTCGACGAACGGCCGGAGCTCGACGGCATGGGTACGACGCTCACCGCGATGCTGTTCAACGGACAGCGGATCGCGCTGTGTCACGTCGGCGACAGCCGCGCCTACTTGCTGCGCGATGGCACGCTGACGCAGATCACCCACGACGACACGTTTGTGCAGGCGCTGATCGACGAGGGTCGGATCACCGAAGAGGAGGCCAGCGTCCACCCGCAGCGCTCAGTGATTCTGCGCGCGCTCAATGGCGCCGACGTCGAGCCGGACCTCTCGATGCGCGAGGCGCGCCCGGGCGACCGTTACGTGCTGTGCAGCGACGGGCTGTCGAGCTTCGTGTCGTTCGAGACGATCCACGACGGCCTCGCGATCACCGACCCAGAGGATGCCGCCGAGCGTCTCATCGACCTGGCGCTGCGCGCCGGTGGTCCGGACAACGTGACGGTGATCGTCGCCGACGTGCTGGACGATGACGAGTCCGCGAGCGTGTCTGACTCACCCGTCGTCGACGGCGCGGCCGGCAACAACCAGGGGCAGCGCGAGTTGACGGGTACGACGCCGGCGGCCCGCGCCGCTATCGCGACCAATAACGACCGAGCCGCACCGCGCGACGAGGACGAGACACCCGACGACTCAGACGAGGAGCCGAAAAAGCGCAAGGGTAAGCGATTACTGATCACCCTGATCGTCGTCATTCTCGCCCTGATCGGGTTGTTCTTCGCTGGCCGTGCCTACATACACTCGCAGTACTTCGTGGGCGTCAAGGGCGACAACGTCGTGATATACAACGGCGTCAACACCACCATCGGGCCGGTTCGGCTCTACTCGCTTCAAGAAGACACCAAATACCGGGCCAGCGATCTCAATGAGGTCACCCGGTCCGACCTCACCACGGGTGTGGACGCGACCTCTCTGAAAAATGCGCGCGAGATCGTCGGGCGGCTCGCCAAACAGCTCCTGCCGTTGTGCCACACGACGCCCGACCCGGCAAGTCCGACGCCGACAAACCCCACGCCGACAAGCCCCGCACCAACAAGTCCGGCACCGGGCTCGGACACGGCGAGCCCACCGGCGGAGCCCTCCTCACCGCCGGCGGACCCATCGGCCTCCGGAGAGTCCGGCGCCAGCCAGTCGTCGGCGCCGCAGACACCCGGCGTCACTTGCCGGAAGGAGAGGTGACCGATGGTCGCCGTCTCCCCCGCCCAGCAAAACCGCGCACCCGCCGCGGCGTACCCCAAGCGCCGTAACGCCGAGCTGGCGATGCTCGTGTTCGCGACCGTCATCGTCATCGCCGCTCAAGTCGCTACCGACCTCGCACTCACCGGCAAACTCGACAAGCAACTCGCGTGGTACGCCCTCGGCTTTATCGGTGTCTGGGGGGTCGCGCACGTCGCCATCCGGATCACCGCGCCGTACGCCGACCCGATCTTGCTGCCGTGCGTCGCGCTACTGAACGGGATTGGGCTGGTCATGATCCGGCGACTCGATTTCGCCGATCAGGAGTACGCGCGCAGCGAGGGTCTGCCGATGCCCAAGGCGGATGGCACAACCCAGATCGGCTGGATGATCGTCGGGCTGGTGCTGTTCGTCGCGTTGCTCATCTTCATCCGCGATCACCGAACGCTCGGCAAGTTCAGCTTCACCCTCGGCCTCGCCGGAATTATCCTGCTGGCGCTCCCCGCGATCTTGCCCGGATCCCTCAGCCCCGTCATCAACGGCGCAAAGATCTGGATCCGCATGGCCGGGTTCTCCATCCAGCCGGGGGAGTTCGCGAAGATCGCGCTGCTGATCAGCTTCGCCGGCTACCTCGTCGCCAAACGGGACGTGCTCAGCCTCGCCAGTCGCAAAGTGGCCGGGATCGAGTTCCCGCGCGCCCGCGACCTCGGCCCGATCATCATCATGTGGGTCGTCAGCCTGCTGGTGCTGATGTTTGAGCGCGACCTCGGCTCGTCGTTGCTGTTCTTCGGCATCTTCGTCGCACTGCTCTACATCGCCACCGAACGCGTCTCCTGGGTCGTTATCGGACTCCTCCTGTTCCTTGGCGGCTCGACGCTTGCCTACTTCCTGTTCGGTCACGTGCGCGACCGGGTCACCGCCTGGCTTAACCCCTTCGGCAGTGGCGATATCGGCTACCAACTTCGACAGTCCCTGTTCAGCTTCGGCACCGGCGGCATCTTCGGCACCGGCTGGGGCCTCGGTCATCCCGACAAGGTGCCGCTGCCCAAGTCCGACTTCATCTCCGCTGCGCTCGGCGAAGAGCTCGGGCTGGTCGGGCTGGTCGGGATTCTTGTGCTGTTCGTCGTCATCGTCGAACGCGGCTTCCGCACCTCGCTGCTGGTGCGCGACTCCTTTGGCACGCTGCTGGCTGCCGGCCTCGGATTCTCGATGGGACTGCAGGTCTTCGTGATCACCGGCGGCGTCACCGGGCTGATCCCGCTGACCGGGCTTACGACACCCTTCCTGTCGTACGGCGGATCTTCCCTCGTCGCCAACTTCGCGCTGATTGCGCTCATCATGCGGATCTCGGACGCGGCAAGGCGACCCGCCGTACGCCCGACCCCGAAGGCCCCGATCAGCGAGCAGACTCTACAGATGGCGCAGATCAAGGTCGAAGAAGCCGCCAAGCGCCACCCGGCGAAGGCTCCTCGCCTGACGCTGCGCAAAAATGCTGCCGGTGAGCGTCTACCGCTATCCGACCAGCTGCAGAACCCTCCGGCTGACGAGGGGGACAAGGCGTGAAGAAGCCGGTCCGCAAACTCGCGCTGTTCGTCGTCGTCCTCTTCGCGCTGGTCGTCGCCAACCTCAACTGGCTGCAAGTCGTCCGCGCCAACGCGCTGCGCAACAACCCAGCCAACACCCGGGTCCTGCTCGACGAGTATCAGCGCCAGCGCGGCGCGATCGTGGTAGACGGCAAGGCCATCGCTACCTCGGTGAAAACCAAGGATCAGCTCAAATACCTGCGTACATACCCGCAGGGCGGTGAGTACGCCGCGGTCACCGGTTACTACTCCATCGTCTACGGCGCGACCGGGATCGAGAAGACCGAGAACGACGTCCTGTCAGGTACCGACGACCGGCTTGTCGGTACGGCGATCGGCGACCTGTTCTCCGGCCGTGATCCCAAGGGCGGCAACGTCGTACTCACGCTCGACTCGGCGGCCCAAGACGCGGCGTACAACGCTCTTGTGGCGGCAAAAGTCGTCGGCGGAGTTGTCGCTCTCGATCCCAAGACCGGCGCGATCCTGGCCGTCGCAAGCACACCGTCGTACGATCCCAACACCCTGAGCAGCCACTCGCCGTCGGCAATCCGCGCCGCCTCGCAGGCGCTCAGCGCGCAGAACCCGGACCCGCGCAACAACCAGGCGCTGAGCGAGAATTACCCACCAGGCAGCACCTTCAAGATCATCGACATGGCCGCCGCCTTGGACAAGGGTATGAAGCCGGACGACAAGGTGCCCGCGCCCGACCTCTACAAGCTGCCCGGCACGCAGACCACGCTCAGTAACTACAACGGCGAAAGCTGCACCTCGACCGGCGAGGACACGCTGCTGCACTCGTTTACGATCTCCTGCAACACGACCTTCGCGAAGCTCGTCGTCGACGAGATCGGTGAGACATCACTGCGCAGCATGGCGAAGAAATTCGGCGTGACCGGCAACTCGTTCGAGACACCGCTCAAAGTGGCTCCCAGCTCGCTGGGAGACATCATCGACAAGGCCGCGCTCGCGCAGTCCGCGATCGGTCAGCGTGACGTACGGTTTACCACTATGCAGGCCGCAATGCTGTCGGCCACGGTTGCCAACGGCGGCCAACTGATGAAGCCGTACATGATCAAGGAGACCCAGGCGCCGGACTTGTCCGTCCTCGACACGACATCGCCCGAGAAGTTCGGCGATCAGGCCATCAGTAAGAGCCAGGCCAAAGATCTCACGGACATGATGGTCAGTGTGGTCCAAAACGGCAGCGGCAAGGCCGCAAAGATCAGTGGTGTTGACGTCGCGGGCAAGACCGGCACGGCGCAGGTCGCCACGGGCATCCCGGACCACACCTGGTTCACCGGTTTCGCGCCGGCGAACAATCCGAAGATCGCGGTTGCCGTGTTCATCAAGAACGGCGGTGGGACCGGTGGCGAGAAGTCCGCGCCGATCGCCGCGGATGTCATGAAGGCTTACCTCAACGCGCACGGGGGTGGCAAGTGAGTGTGAAACCCGGCGTGCGCCTCGGGGACCGCTACCAGTTGCTCAGCCCTATTGCGACCGGCGGCATGGGTCAAGTGTGGCGGGCCGAAGACACCACGCTGCACCGCATTGTCGCGGCAAAGATCCTGCGCAGCGAATTCACCGGAGACGAGACGTTTATCGCCCGGTTCCGCGCCGAGGCCCGCAACACCGCGGCCCTGTCGCATCCCAACATCGCGAGCATCTACGACTACGGCGAAACCGTCCACGAAAGTGAGCGGCTGGCGTACCTCATCATGGAACTAGTCGACGGCGAGCCGCTCGTCGAGACGCTCATCCGCGAGCGCCGGCTGTCCCCCGACCGCACCCTCGACATCCTCGAACAGACCGCGATGGGTCTGGGGGCCGCACACCGCGCCGGGATGGTGCACCGCGACGTGAAGCCGGGCAACCTGATCATCCGGCCGGACGGCGTACTGAAAATCACCGACTTCGGCATCGCACGGGCCGCGAACAGTGTCGCGCTTACTGAGCAGGGCACGGTCGTCGGTACGGCGCAGTACCTCGCGCCCGAACAAGCCGAGGGTAAGCCGGCTATCCCGACCAGCGACATCTACGCGCTCGGCGTCGTTGGCTACGAGTGTCTCGCCGGCGTACGACCGTTCGACGGAGACAACTCGGTCGCGATCGCGCTGTCGCAGATCCGCGACACTCCGCGGCCGTTACCGCCCGACGTACCACCACACGTGCGGGCGCTGATCCAGATGACGATGGCGAAGAACCCGTTGATGCGTTATCGCGACGGTGCGGCGTACGTCCCAGTAGTACGCCAAGTGCGTGCTGGCGGCGCGCCCAATCCGCCGATAGCTCCAAACGCCGCGGGTACGGGCACCTTTCCGGCGGCCCGCGGTCCGCTCAGCAGCAACACCTCGAGTCGCCCCGTCGTACCGTTTGGGCCCGGCGGTCCGCCGCGTGGCTCTGGAGCGCCCGGTGGCCCTGGTGCGCCCGGCATGCCTGGAGGTCCTAGTACGCCGGGCGCCCGCGGCGGTCCTGGCTTACCGTCCCCCCCGGTTAGTTCGCAGACATTCGCCGGCGGCGTACCGATCGTTCCTGCAGCCCCTCCGGTCGGCTCCGACGGCAAGGGTGATCGCACCAAAATCGCTATTATCGTTGGGATCGGGCTGCTGGTACTGATCGCGCTGGTCGTGGCAATCGTGATCACTGTGAATGCGTCCAGCGATCCGTCGTCCCTCAATCAGCTCCCCCACGCGGAGCTCAAGCTACTCAATGCATCAACCGCGGAAGGCCAGACGATTACCTCATGACCCAGTCTCGAGTGTTCGGCGGACGTTACGAACTCGGATCCCTGCTCGGTTACGGCGGGATGGCCGAGGTGCTGCACGGGCGTGATACTCGCCTCGGTCGGGACGTCGCCGTCAAGGTGCTGCGCAGCGATCTTGCCCGCGATCAAACGTTTCAAGCCCGATTCCGCCGCGAAGCACAGGCCGCCGCCGCCCTCAACCATCCGTCGATCGTCGCCGTCTACGACACCGGCGCCGACACCGTCGACGGGGTCACGACGCCGTACATCGTGATGGAGTACGTCGAGGGACGCACGTTACGCGACTTGCTGAAGGCCGAAAAGACGCTACAACCCGATCAAGCGATGCGCATTACGTCGGAGATCTGCGCGGCGCTGGACTTCTCGCACCGCAACGGCATCGTTCATCGCGACGTCAAGCCCGGCAACGTGATGATCACCAACTCCGGCCGGGTCAAGGTGATGGATTTCGGGATTGCTCGCGCGGTGTCCGACAGTGCCGCGACGATGACCGCGACTGCCGCCGTGATCGGTACCGCGCAGTATCTCTCGCCGGAGCAGGCGCGCGGGGAAAATGTGGACGCACGTTCCGACGTGTACGCCGTCGGCTGCGTGCTCTACGAACTGCTCACCGGCGCGCCGCCGTTTGTCGGCGACTCGCCCGTAGCGGTCGCCTACCAGCATGTCCGGGAAAACCCGAAACCGCCGAGCGCCGTCAATCCGCGTGTGTCGCGCACCCTCGACGCGATCGTACTCAAGGCCCTGAGCAAGAACCCGGCCAACCGCTACCAGAGCGCCGCGCAAATGCAGGAAGACCTGAGCCGAGCACTCGAGGGCCGGCCGGTCGAGGCGACCCCGGTGATGACTGAAGAAGAAGCGACCACCGTCATCCCCACGACCCCACCGCCACCGGTCCCGCCGAACCGATCCGAACGCGCAGCGGCGTACGACGAAGACGAACGCAAAAGCGGTAGCCACAAAGCCATCTGGGCAGTCGTCATCGTCGCAGTAATCGCGGCCGTCATCGCCGCGTTCATCCTGATTCCCAAGCTCAGCGCGAAGGACGCGCCGCCGAAGGTCGCCGTGCCATCCCTGACCGGGCTGAGCGTTGACCAGGCAACCGCTGCGCTGGACTCCGCCGGACTTAAGCTCGGCAAGCAGACCGCGGCCGTCTCATCGCCGGGCGAAAAAGGCAAGGTCATCAGCCAGGACCCGAGCTCGGACTCGAAGGTCACAAAAGGGACGGCGGTCGATATCCAAATCGGTTCCGGACCCAGTACCCAGACGATCCCGCAGATCGTCGGACTGAGCAAGGACGATGCGCAAGCGGCGCTCACCGCAGCGCACCTGAAGGCGACGTTCCTCGATCGCGACTCGGCTGAACCGGCCGGTACCGTTGTGGACTCCTCGCCGAAGTCCGGTGAGCAAGTCGTCGAGGACAGCGTCGTCACCGTCTTCGTCAGCACCGGCCAGCTCACCCTGCCCAATGTCGTCGGCAAGGACATCACCTCCGCGCAACAGATCCTCAACTCTGCGGGGTTCAACAACATCCAAACGACCGAGGTCGAGGACGCCGGGCACGCGGCCGGGTCGGTTGTCGCGCAAGATCCGGTGACGCCCAAGGCGGCACCGACCAACACGATCAACTTGACCGTCGCGAAGGCCCCGCCCGCGCCGCCACCTCCACCGCCGTCGTCGTCGTCCTCGTCCTCGTCCTCGTCGTCGTCTGCCGCCAGCTCCTCGTCGAGTAGTCCGCCCACCCCTGGCGCCTAGGTCGCAAAGAGGCGCATGCGCCTCGGCGGCCGTTGCGCGGAATGTATTACTTAAGGCAGATGTCGCCGTACGCCAGTATTGTTAATCTTGGGCCGTCTCGGGGTACCTGTTTCGAAGGTTCCGCCACCACCGCACGCCGATTCGAAGGATCTGAATGCCCGCCACGCGCCCCATCGCCCGTAAGGTTTTGGCGTCCGCGACTGGCCTCGGATTGGCGGCGGCAATAATGATCGGCGGTGGGACGGCTGCTGCCGACCCGGATCTGTCGACGATGTCGCACCCACTGATATCCGGCTCGGCGATTCCCGCTCCGAAGCTTGGCGCGCCTGGCGTGTCCTCGGCCACCGAGGCTCCGGGTGCGGCGGGCGCTGACTCAGCTGGCCTTGGCGCGATAGACGACAACACGCTCATGGGGCCGTCGGTGCTCGATCCGTCTGAAAACCCGCCCCCCACTGCGTCCGGGTCCGGCTCGCCCGGGAAATCATCGTTAGACGGTCCGCCGACGCTCGACACCGACGTCACCTCGCCGTCTGCCCCAGTTCCCGCCGACAATTCGGCCACCGACTCGTCCGCAAGTGGCACGTCCGACACGGGCGATGGATCCGGCTCGTCGTCTTCTAGCGACCAGTCCAGCTCTTCCCCATCGACCACAGGTTCGACTGATTCATCAGCGTCGTCGGGTGACTCGACTTCTTCTGCTCCGGAAGACAGTGACTATCCGATTCCGCCGCTTGATCCACCCCAGTCTGATCCGGGTTCCGGCTCGCCCGGCGCCGTACCGACGGCTCAGCCAACCAGCACCGTCTCGGCAACCGCTTCTGCGCCGAGCACACCGAAATCGCCGGCTTCGCCCTCGGCGTACGGGAAACTGCCGAATACCGGGGTCGACGCCGTACCTATGTTGATCCTCGGCCTTGGACTGGTTGTCGTGGGTGTCGCGCTCGTGTTGTTCACTCGCCGCCGCAGTCGCCACTAACCCCCTCGCCTATCCGTCACGTATGTCGCGCGATCCGTCACGTATGTCGCGCGATCCGTCACGAAAGTTCGCCCATCCGTCACGAAAATTCGCCCATCCGTCACCACATGCGTGGAAGGTTAGGTTCGGCATATAACCACCCGCCGACCTCGAGCTCTAGCCGTTCATCTTGTCCAAGGATCGACTTCTTATCTCCTACTGCGATTCGCCAGCCAAGCTGCTCGCGTAGAAAGTCGCGTCGACTCTCATCGTGCGCTTTGTCCTCCGGCGACGTATGAAACTCCGCACCGTCGTACTCGACCGCAATACGTTTCTCTCTATAACCCATGTCAAGCCGATAGACGTCGTTACCCTGCTGATCTTTGATGATGATCTGGGCTTGGGGCCGCGGAAAGCCCGCATCCAGTAGCCGCAAACGGGTCCATGATTCACCGGGGGATTCCGATTTCACGTCGATCAGCCTGGCCAACTCTCGAGCTTGGACGATTCCAGGAAATCCACGCAGTCGCTGGACGTAGGACACGACCTCATCGACACAGACCAATTTAGCCCTGGCCAATCCGTCGGCTGCGGCGAGAGCGTACGGTCGTCGCATCTGTCGCAGCAGGTCAGCGGTGGTTCTCAGAGGTGTCGTGATGAGCAGTGAGTCGATCTCCATGACGTCATTTGGGTCGATGAATGCCTCTCGGCAGTCAACGTTGGGGTGCCGGACACGGGACGACCCATGCGGAATTACGACTGACGGGGTCAGCCGAAACCAATCGCTTGGCCGAAACGTATCGACGCCGTAAATCCAGGACGCGGATCCGTCGCAGATGATCGCGTGTGGAGGGGCGACGAGCCTTATCCCGGTTACCCGAAGTTCTCGGCTGTCGGGCACCGATGCATCGACGTACACGCCACGAAATAGCCGACGTAGCGCACGCTCACGAACCGCGTCGCGCAACTCCTTGCGGGTCATGCCGAACTCTAGGTGTTCCAGACTGATGAACGGCATTCCGTCGTTGATAAGAGACATACGAGGATTCCACTGCGAAACACCCGAGAGGGGCGCATCAGATGTCAGATTCTGTGGACGACACGCCGAGCTGTGGACAAATGCGAAGGCATACGTGACGGACGAGCCGACATACGTGACGGACGAGCGGACATACGTGACGGACGAGCGGACATAGGTGACGGATCGCCGGACATAGGTGACGGATCGAGCGGTGGGTTAGAAGGCGCCGGCGAGCCAGGCGAGTACGGCGGCTGTCACGTCCGTCGGGTGTTTGCCGAAGCTATGCGTGCCGGCCGCCGCCGTGACGTACGACGGATCGGGTAGTTCGGCGCGCACGTCATCCGGCGTACCAAATGGGTCACGCGCACCCTGTACGACGTGCAGCGGCAAGCCGGCTTCCAACGGCAGCCGCAGCTCCGAGGCTCGCGACTTCTCCGGCTTACCAGGCGGATGCAGCGGAAACGACAGACACAGTACGCCGTCCGCGCCGACCTCCTGCGCCGTACGGCAGGCCACGCGCGCACCCGCGCTGCGGCCACCGACAACCAGCGGCCGCGGTAGCTTCCCGCGACCGCTCATCAACGACGCCACGATCGGCAACCATCCTGCGTCGAGCGTCTTCGGCGGAGTCGCGACCTTCTTGCCGGCGACCCGCCACGGCATCTCGACGAGTACGACGGCCCACCCGGCCAGCGGTACGGCGTCGGCGATCGCGGCAAGATCAGACGCGCCGATGCCGCCGCCAGCGCCGTGCCCGAGGACCAGCGTGCCGACAGCCCGCGGCGGGCGAGTGACGTGTGCACGGGCAGGCCCGGTCGGCGTATCGATGTCGATGACTCGGCGGTTCATCGGGCCGCCCCTGACTACTTCTTCAGGCTCGCGCGGTAATCGGTGATGGCTTTGGCGGTCGACGGGTCGACGAAAACGTCGGCGAAGACATCGCGGCTACGCTCGATCCCCACCGCGAGCGGGGTGTTGAGCCAGGTTTCGATGAGGCCTTTCTGAGCCGCGATCGCGACTGGCGTGTGGCCGGAAAGTTTGTCCATGAAACGCATTGCCTCGGTCTTGAGATCCTCGGGCGCGACGAAGCTGTTCACGATGCTCGACAGCGGAGCCTGCGTGGCCGGGTAGTTGTCACCGGTCAGCAGGAACTCCTTGGCGAAGCCGAGGCCGACGTACTCCTGCAGCAGCGACGCGTCCGCGATGGACGGAATACCCAGCTTGACCTCGGGCAGCCCGAACAGGACCTTGTCGTGCGCAACGCGGATGTCGGCGGACATCACCATTTCGAACGCCGCACCCAGACAGAATCCGTTAATAACGGCAATCACGGGCTTCGGTGAGGTGCGTACGGCGGTCAGACACTCCGCGACGACACTGATCGCGTCGAACGCTTCCCGCCGGTTGAGACCGTGGAACGTGTCGGTGTGCATGCCGGCTGAGAACGAGCGGTCGCCGGCGCCAGTCAGGACGATGCCGCGGACAGTCCCATCGGACTCGTTGACCGCCTTGGTGATGACCCGCAGGTCGTCGAGGGTGGTGGCATTGAGGATCTCGGGCCGGTTTAGCGTGATCCAGCGGATGCCGTCGACATCCTCAACAAGCGGTGCGCCCATGGCTATCTGGTCCTCTCGGTTCTCATCAGTACGACGTGCCGATCTTGCCACGGCTGTCGGCCGATGAGTCTCGGCGGTACACGAACGGACCAAGGTTCTGTACCGCCCGACTCGCCTTCCTTGCGCGGACGCCGAAACCAGCACGCGGATCGGACACGTGCGCTGCGGTCATTTGTCGGGCTCACAGAGATACGCCGCAGATCGCCGCGACCGTTCTGACGAGCGCGCTGGGCTAGGGTTGTTGCATGGCTAGAAGCATCGCGACCTCGGACACTGTCGGACTCGATGAGCTCCTGGAGTTCGTGCGACCGCGTCACCGACTGGTGCTGAGCACGACACGCGCCGACGGTACGCCGCAAATCTCGCCGGTCACCGGCGGCGTCGACAAGGGCGGCCGGATCGTGATCGCGACATACCCGGGGCGGGCCAAGACCCGCAACGCCGAACGCCGCCCCCAGGTTTCTATCTGCGTGATTTCCGACGAATGGAACGGCCCATTCGTTCAGGTCGACGGCGACGCGGAGGTCCTCCATATGCCGGACGCGCTCGACGGCCTGGTCGACTACTTCCGCTCTATATCAGGAGAGCACTCCGACTGGGACGAGTACCGCGAGGCGATGAAGGTCCAGAACAAGTCGCTGATCCGGGTGACGCCAACCCGCTGGGGGCCGATCGCGACCGGCGGCTTCCCGGCCGATGTCGCCGCTCGACTGGACGCCCAGTCGTAGCGACGTGTGACGTAACGAAGGACGTCATCCGCGTTGGCGGCTATTGCGGCCAACACGTATAACCTCCGCCAAGAGGACTAGCCCGCGGCCCGTGCGTCAGCAGAGTGACGCCCCTGCGGAGCCGACTGCGGACGCCGGGAACGCGCGCGTCTCAGGCACCGGATTCCACGGACCGTCGGAGCACTCGTATGTCCAGCGCGGACCCCGCGCCACTAGCTCACCGAGTGCGGCGACGAGCCGGTCCACGTCGCCCGCCGTAGAGCCCAACCCAAGACTTGCCCGTACGGCGCCGACGCCGTTACCAAAGCGCGCCAGCAATGGATGCGCACAAAACCGTCCATCTCGTACGCCGATCCCATGCTCGGCCGAGAGGTACGCGGCCACCTGACCGGGCGCGTAGCCGGCGACCGTGAAAGCGACGATCCCGACCGATTCGCGCGAGTCATCCCAGATACGAAGTACGTCGATCCCTTTGATACCAGCTAATCCGGCCAACAAACGGTCGCGCAGCGCGGCCTCGCGCGGCCCGCCGTCATGTGCCGAGAGCGCGTCGCACGCAGCCGCGATCGCCGCTGCCCCGAGCACGTTGGGAGACCCGGCCTCGTGCCGGGCAGGAGCCGAAGCCCAGATCGCCTCGCCGACCGTCACGTTGATCACTGCGCCACCGCCTGCGAGGTACGGCGGAGCATCGTCGAGCCAATCGCGCCGTCCGACCAGTACGCCGGCACCAAATGGCGCATAAAGCTTGTGTCCGGAGAACGCTAGATAGTCGACACCGCACTCCGCCAAGTCCACCCGGCGGTGCGGCACGAGCTGCGCGCCGTCGACCACAATCCTTGCACCGCAGCGATGCGCGATCTCAGCGAGACGCGCGATCGGCAACACCTCACCAGTCACGTTCGAGGCCCCGGTGACAGCAAGCAACGCCGCTGGGCGGACGGTCAGTTCGTCGGACAACCGCTCGCACGTCTCATCAATAGTTCCGGCCGCCTCAACGATGCGCGCATCACGCCAAGGCAGCAGGTTTGCATGATGCTCGACGTCGAGTACGACGGTCTCCCCCGGCACGCAGCCGGCAAGAAGATTCAGTGAGTCGGTGGTGTTGCGGGTGAACACGACGACCTGGTCGTCGCACGCCCCGATAAACCTGGCCACAGATGCACGAGCATCTTCGTACGCCGCAGTCGACACGCGCGAGGCGTAGCCCGCGCCGCGATGCACACTCGCGTAAAACGGCAGCAGTTCGGCGATCCGGTCGGTGACCTCAGAGAGGGCGGGAGCGCTTGCGGCATAGTCGAAGTTGGCATACCGGATGGTGCCGCCGGGCACCAACGGGACTTCAAGGTCGCTGCCCGAGACCCGCGCGTACGGCGTGTCGCATGCCGGAGCCGCGGCGCAAGCCGGCACGGAATCGCGGTTCAGCTCAGGATCGCGGTAATGCAACGCATCATCGAACTGGACAGCTGGGAGTACAGAAGTCATCTCAAAACATCCCTCGGGATAAGGGACTCGTAGGAAATCCAACTCAGGATGAGAGAACCGACGTCCTCGGAGTCCGCGCTTGCCGCCTCCGGTTTTGGAGGTACGGCCTGGTCGTCACCCGGAGCACCCCACCGCGGTGGAGGGTTGCCGACCAGCGAGCCGGGGCTTGACGCTGGTACTCATGACCTGGGGAAGATAGTGACAGACGTGCCCGTGACGCGTCAACTCGGGGTACGTCGGAGCCGGCGACTACATTCATGAAACAGGCAAACTTCGGAGGTATATATGAAGATCGGTCAGCTCGACGTACTCCCCGTCATCGACGGTTCCATGCAGGCGCCGGCCCGTGACATCCTCAGTCGGCCCGGCGTAGACGACGCCTGGGCGTGTCACAGCGAACTCCTCGACGACAGTGGAGCGTTGCACATGACCGCCGGCGGGTTCCTGATCCGCACCGGTGGCCGCATCATCGTCATCGACACCGGACTCGGCACCATCAAGGCCGACGACGTCCAGGTCGGTGGATTCCTTGACAGTCTGCGCGGGTACGGCGTCGAGCCCGCCGATGTCACCGACGTTCTGTTCACGCACCTGCACTACGACCACGTGGGCTGGGCGACGTCGAAAGGTCAGGTGATCTTCCCGAACGCGACATATCGCGCGCACGCCGCGGACTGGGCACACTTCGTGACCGCCGACGACGCCGTACCGGGCGCGGTCAAGAAACTGAAACCGATCGAGCCGCAGTTGGAACTGTTCGACGCCGAACACACTGTCGCGCCCGGCCTCGACGCGCGGCCGGCGCCCGGGCACACTCCCGGTACGACGCTGTTCATCATCTCCAGCGAGGGGCAGCGCGCGCTACTGCTCGGCGACATCGTGCACTCGGTCGTCGAACTGTCCGAACCCGACTGGCAGGCGGTGTACGACGTCGACGCCGCGATGGCCAGCGCCGTACGCAATGCGATCGCCGACGAAGCGCTAGCGAAGGCCGACCTCGTGGCCGCGGGACACTTTCCGGACCTCGCCTTCGGGCGAATCCTCAAGAGTGACGGGGTACGACGATGGGAACGCGTCGGGCGTTGACCTCCGGTCGCTACCATCCAATGAGTGAGATCTAAACGTCGTAAGCCACCACGGCCCGCCCATCGGGGCCCGTGGGCATCGACGCTGCGGGTAGTCCTCGCCTTGTACGTCGTATTCGGGATCGTCGCGGGGATCGGCATACTCACCTTCGGGCCGTCGGCGCCATTCGACCCGTCAGACTCGTCGTCCGCACTGGACCGACTTTCCTCGGACCCGGCCGGCAGTACGTCGCGCTTCAACAGCGGCGCCGCCGAACAAGAACCCTCGTGGAGCGCCGACGACTTCCTCGCCGCGGTTAAAGGGCACGACTCCGGCGGCCAGATAGTGCGAATGCCAGGTGCGCAGACCTACCTCGATGACGCGGCTGTCGAGGCGGCCATCGCGGGGAGCAATCTCGTCGTTGTGGTCACCCCACCGACCCCGCTTGGGGCCGTCGAGAAGACCCGAGTCCGCGACAACACGGTGCAGAAGTTCTGGGCTGCCAAGCGCGGGCTAACTGTCATCATGGTTCACGGTCAGGCGGCGTACTTGCCCGGACCGGACCTATATATCCGTACGACGCCGCAGGGCGGAATCCCGATGCGTGAGGTGATGCGCACCGCGGACATGACCCCATCGGTGATCTACGTCGCGACGGAATCGGTCCAACACGCGAACAAAAACGATCAGCCGCGTGAGTACCCGCCGGGCAGCGGTGCGACCACAGCAAAGGACCTGGCGCTGACCGACACTCGAGCGCCCACAAGTGCCGAACTCGCCCCGATCACCAAAAAATTGAACTCCGGCAACCTCTACGTCGACCCGTCCATCAAACACAAACCCAAGTACAACAAGGCCTGGGGCGACGTCGCACCCGGCAAGAAACTCAAAGTTGTCATCCTCCCGTTCGCGAAGCCGGGCACCGCGATCGACTACACCGCGGCCCTGAAGAAGAAGTACCCTCACGACGCCATCCTGGTGATGACCGGCAAGTGGGTCGAATCGGCAGGCATCAACCGGCAGACGATGGTCGACGCCATGATCCAGACGTACGGTCTGGGCGGCTTCGCACTCGACGAGGCCTCGCAGCAGCACGCCGGGAAGATCCTCGACTGGATCACCAGCATCGACGCGTCCGCCACCGAAAGTCACGCGTTCGCGCGCCCCCTGCCGGTCCTGCCGAAGCCTGGCTTCCCGCGGTGGGCGTCGTATCTGCTCCTGGCCACGTCGCTTGTCATTGCGGCCGGTTTCGGCGTCGATTTTCTGCTCTCGAAACGCCCGAACGCCGCCGAGCTAAACGGTCAACACTGGCGCGACCGGGTGGCGGGCGGATTCGCCGCCAGCTATCTCGACCTCTCGAGTGCGCCGTACCTCGGCAAGGACGGCAGCCTCGACAAACCGGCCTCGGTGCAGCACCTACTAGATAGCGCGTACGCCGACCTGCTCACCCTGCGCGGCATCAACGTGGACAAGAGCCACAAGCGAGCCGAACATCTGGCGGACACGATCTGGCACGCCCTGGATAAGGCCGCCGCGGCGCTCGACCGACCCGAAGCCGGGCCGACGCAGACGATGCCGGCAACTCTGCGCACCGCGCCGGACCCGGCCACCGTCAAAGAGGACCGCGAGCGGCAGACGAAGATGCACAATCAAATCAGGGGCTGGCTGATCACGGTCTGCGTCATCGGCGGTCTCGTTGGCGGGTTCTTACTCCTCAACAAGGTCCGCGAAGCGAATATGGACGACCATCCGGACATGAACGTCACAGCCCTGAGCACGTCGAACATCATGACCGTCGGCGTGGACGGCGTCGACGTCAAGGCACTGCGGCACATCGTGGGCGATCGCGGCATGCTGGTCGCGGTCAGCAACAAATCGGGTGAGTACAACTCCGACCTGGCCTACAACATGGCCAAGAACTACCCGGACGCGGTCGTCTTCGTGATCAAGGACGGTGAGGTCGACTCGGCGGAGATCGGGTCAAGTGTCCAGGAAGGTGACTACGACCGGTACTCCCTCATCGACGACTACACGGGTCTGGGGAACAGCGAGGCCGGTAACGCCCCGCTCGTTCGGCAACTCGCGTTGCTCTATGACCGGCTCGGCGCGGACGGCTCGATCGACAACGTCAACCGTACGACGTACGACCCGCCGTCGCCGCCGTGGGGCTGGATCGCCGCCGGGCTGGCGGTCTCGCTGGCCGCCGCCGGCCTGATGGTGCGCACCGGGACGC
This sequence comes from Antricoccus suffuscus, assembly GCF_003003235.1. Taxonomy (NCBI): domain Bacteria; kingdom Bacillati; phylum Actinomycetota; class Actinomycetes; order Geodermatophilales; family Antricoccaceae; genus Antricoccus; species Antricoccus suffuscus. Next base: position 128,496 of record NZ_PVUE01000004.1, on the reverse strand, counting down.
GGCAAGCCGCCGCCCGAGAACGTGAACGGACCGAGCAGCGGGCCGCACGCGAAGCGCTCGCCACGCGAGCCGCCGGCATCGCACTGCTGCTGCTGAAAGCGCGCGACGAATCCACCTCGGATACCGAGCGGCTGGCGAGTCTGGGCGCGGAGTATTCGGCGCTCCTGCAACGGCTCGATGAGGTCGACCCAGGCGACATCGACACGCTCCGCAGCGACATCGACGCATTCGGCAAAAAGGTACGCGCCACCGCGCCGAAGGCCAAGGGGCACTAGCTCAGGAACTCATCGATGAGCCACGACGTCAGAGTCCAGCCGATATCATCTGCGGGCGGCGTACAAGCGCCGCGGGCGGACCGACAAAGTAGACCGAGGAGGACGCGCGTGCCCACGTGGCTCATCCTCGCTCTCGCCGTTGCCATCGTCGTACTGGCGGCGTTCCTGACCGCTTACTTGCGAGTACGACGCGATCAGAACAAGTCCTTTGCGCCCGCAATCCGGGCCGTGCGCGCCCGCCTTGAGGCCGTCACGTACGAGATCGATACCAGCCCCGTCGACGTCGACACCTCCGAAGCCGCAGGCATCCGCGACACCGCCGAGGCACTGCTCGCGACGGCCGAGGACCGCCGTTCGGCGCGTGTCTGCGGGCGCGCCGATCAACTGCTGCTGCGGGCCGAGCGGGCACTGCTCACAGCGCGTAGCGGCGTTGCGCACGACGGGAAACAGGGCGGAAAGTAGTGCGTCGTACGACCGCGCATCGTCGCCCCGGGTGGTTAGTCGTACTGCGCGCGTTTCTCGCGACGTACGTCGTACTCGCGCTCGTGGGCGGGATTCTGACGATTGCCGCTACCGCGAGCCCGTCGTTCAACAGCAACACCGACGGCGCCAACGCAATCAGTAATGACGTCGCCGACAGCATCTCGCGGTTTAACCAGGACAGCGACAGCGAGGAACCCTCGTGGACCGGCGACGACTTCCTCGCCGCCGTCGCCGGGCACGAGTCAGGTGGGCAGATCGTGCGCATGCCGGGCGCCGACACCTACCTCGATGACGCCACGATTATTGCGGCTACCGCCGGGACCAAGGTGCTCGTTGTCGTCACCCCACCGACCCCGCTCGGCGCCGTAGAGAAGACCCGCGTTCGCGACAACACCGTGCAGAAATACTGGGCGCAGAAGCGTGGGCTGTCGGTCGTCATGGTGCATGGTCAGGAGGTCTATCTCCCCGGGCCCGATCTGTATGTCATCTCGACACCCTCGACCGGCGTACCCATGCGGGAAGCGATGCGCACCGGTGATGCGACCTCGACGGTGGTCTACGTCGCCAAGACCGCGGCCGCCTACGTGCCCGGGACGTCGGACTATCAGGACATCACCCACGCAGGCTCGGACGCCACGACCGCCAAGACCCTCGCTCTCACCGACACGCGCCCTCCGACCGAAGCCGAACTCGCGCCGATCACCGCCGCCCTGGACGCCGGCGATCTGTTCGTCGACCCGTCGATCAGCCCGCGACCCGAATACAAAAAGGCGTGGGGTGCCGTCGCTCCCGGCAAGACGCTCAAGGTCGCGATCCTTCCGTACGCCGCACCCGGTACGGCGGTCGACTACGCAGGCGCTCTCGCGCAGAGGTACCCCGACGACGCCGTACTTGTCATGACCGGCAAATGGATCGAGTCTGCTGGCGTGGACCGGCAGATCATGGTCGATGCCTACATGCAGGTCTACGGACTGGGCGGATTCTCTTTCGCCGCGTCCGCGCCCCAGTACGGCGCGGTCCTTGACTGGGTCACCAACGTCGCCGGATCGGCGATCAAGAGCCACGCGTTCGACCGTCCCCTGCCCAGCCTGCCCGAGACCAGCTTTCCCCGCTGGGTGTCCTACTTGCTGCTCGCGACCTCGCTCCTCATCGCCGTCGGCTTCGGCCTCGAGTACCTGATTGAGCGGCGCCGGCCGGTGAGCAGTCAGAGCAGGCAACAATGGCGCGACCACGTCTCGAGTGCGCTCGCCGCGAGCTATCTCGGTCTCAGCACGGCGCCGTACCTTGGCAAGGACGGCGGCCTGACCAAACCACCCGAGATCCAAGCACTACTCGACGGCGCATATGCCGATTTGCTGACGTTGCATGGAATCGACGTAGATCACGAACCTGCCCACGCCGGGCAGATCGCGCTCGCCGCTTGGGACGCACTGGATCACGCCGCGCGCGACCTAGACCGCCCAGGGTCCGGGCCGACACAGAGTCTTCCAGCCGCGATGCGCGTCGTACCTGAACCCGCTCGGCCAGCGAAACCGTCGCTTTTTGCCCGTATAAAAGCGAAGTTGACGAAGCGGGTGCGGCGCGCGGACAAGCCGGCACTCGTAGGCCGCGTGGTCATTGTCGTCGTGATTATTGGGTTCGCCGGGTTCTTCGTGAAGTCATTGACATCGCCAGCGGACTTTTCCACCCAGACCACCGCCGACATCTCGGCGCTTTCCACATCCAACGTCCTGTCCCTCGGTGACCTACCACGCAAGGAGATAGCCGCGATCTCCCAGGACATCGGCAATCGGGCCATGCTGGTCGCCGTCGCCGACTCGTCCCAGACCACTAATCCCTACAATCTGGCGAACGCGATGGCGGCCGAGTATCCCGATGCCGTCGTCTTCGTCGTCCAGGATGGGGACGTCAAGGCGGCACAGATCGGCTCCGACGCGCGGATCGGGAAATACAACAAATACTCGCTGATTGACGACTACTCCGGCCTCGAGAATCCTTCGGGAGGCAACGAACCCTTAGTGCGACAACTCGCGCTTCTCTACGACCAGCTCGCCGCGGAACACTCGATCGCACAAGTCAACCGCAACAGTTACGACCCGCCGACCCCGCCGTGGGGCTGGATCGCTGCCGGGCTGGTGATCGCGCTCGCGGCGACTGCCTTCTTGGTCAGTGCGGCGACCCGGCGTACCTCGCTACGCGAACGCGAACGCGACGAGGAACGCGCGACCCGCGAAGCACTGTCTTTACGGCTCGGCGCAGTCGCGCCCGTCCTGCTCGATGCCGGTCCCGCAGTAGACCAAGCGCTGTTGGCACGGCTCGGCGCCGAGCACTCCGCGCTAATGGACCGAGTGGCCGCCGGCGATCCGACCCAGCTCGACGACCTGCGCACCGAGATCGACGCGTATGTGCAGAAGGTGCGATCGTCCGTGCCCGCGGTCCGTCCCTAAGCCACACCCGGCGTTACGTACCCGCGGCAGGGGCGCATCGTCACCCCCTGTCACGCGAAACTCCCCCTTGTCGCGGCACTGGAGGCGGGACAAGGAAGCGGCTGAGCGCATCTAGACACCGGCAAACGCGCGACGGTAGGCGGTCGGCGTGGTCTTCACGATCCGACCGAAATGCACCCGCATGGTCGCGGCATCCTTGAAACCGGACCGTACGGCGACCTTGTCCATCGGATCGTCGGTCTGCTCGAGAAGGTGCTGGGCATATTGGATTCGCTGCTGCACCAGCCATTTGTACGGCGTCGTGCCGGTCTGTTCGACGAATCGGCGCGCGAAGCTGCGAGGTGACATGGACATCGACGCTGCCATGTCCTCGACCGTGTGCTCGGCCGCGACATCGGCGAGCAATCGGTCGAGCAGTTCCGACAGCGCCGAGTCGCGGCACTCGACGACCGGCTTGTGGATGAACTGTGCCTGACCGCCGTCGCGCTGCGGCGGCACCACCATCCGGCGGGCGATCTTGGTCGCGACCTCCGCACCGTCGCTCTCGCGAACCAGGTGCAGGCACAGATCGATCGCGGCCGCCGTACCGGCACTGGTCACTACCCTGCCATCGCTGACGTACAGCACATCGGGGTCGACGATGATGTCGGGAAAGGCGGCGCGGAAGGCGTCGATGTGGTGGTGGTGCGTCGTACATCGGCGTGCGTCGAGCAGCCCGGCGTGCGCCAGCGCGAAGGCGCCGGTGCAAAACGACGCGACGATCGCTCCCCTATCCAAAGCCGCTCTAAGCGCCTCGACCATCTCCAGCGGCGGCGGTGTGTCCGGCCGTGCCCACGTGGGCACGATAACCAGATCTGCCCTGGAGGTACGTTCGAGCCCGTACGGCGTGGTGATCGTAAAACCACCGACCGCCTCGACCGGCCCTGGCTCGAGCGCGCAGACCGCGAAGTCGTATTTCGGTACGCCGTCCGCGACTCGATCCACGCCGAACACCTCAACCGCGACGCTCAGCTCAAATGGCGACTGCGGCTCGGAAATGATTGCTACGACATTACGGATGCGCTGTCTCGCTGGCATGGGGTCGATAGTCGCACACCATTGGCAGTAATCCAATGATAGTTGTCATTTCTGCCAATGGAAACGGGGTCTAACTACGCCGATGCTTGAACCATGAAAACGCGACGGAACACCGGAATCACCCGCTATATAGCCAAGGCGGGCAAGGCCATGAACCGGCTCCTTGCGCCGGATTACTCCACATGGGACCGCAGCTCGGGCCGCATCCGCGAGCAGGAACGCCGTACCCAAATCCGCTAACTGATCGCCTCGTCGCCGCGGGCTGAATCGGTTCTGGCTGCCGTGCTCAACGAAATGCGCGCTCTGCCCCGTCTACGCGTACTTCCCAACAATACCGGGCATTTCGCGTTTGATCTGGTCGGCGGAGTCCTTCGTAAGCTCGTAGGTTAGCTCTGTTTCGCTTCTTAGCACCTTGGACACGTTGGTCCACTTGGTGCCCACCGCCACAGGCCCCGACGTTGATTGCGTACAGGAAATCGTGCCTGGATCCCAATGGACGGCGTTGGCGAAGTCGCGAAGGTATGCCGCGACCTTCGCGCTGTCGACGGGGACGGAAAAGGTGCGCTGGACTCGAACCACGATTATGAATTTGCCCTTCTCGGTCCTTTTCCCCGCCTGCCTGACTGTCTTCTTAGCGGCACGACGGAGCGCTGAGCGGAGGTCCGAGCACGGGCCGTACGGTATCGATCATTGTCATTCCGTGTTCCTCCGTTTGGTTGCGGTGTCTGCGTTTCAGTGCACGTCGAGAGCGAGATGCACCTGGTGGTCTGCGTGTAGCGCACCAGTGGTTCCCGTCGCGACCACGTACCAGGTGAGCACGGTGTGCAGCGACCTGAGGGTTGCCACCGCGTCTGCGGGCACACCGAGTTCGAAGGGGAACGCCTTGGCGGTTCCGGCCGGCATACTCAGCTGCTCGGCGAAGTGCACGGAACCGTGGCGCACGAAGACCGAGTATTGGGCGCCCTTGGCGATGACGTTCTGTCCGTCCCCTCGAACCAGGCGCAGATCCACATCGAGCGACTTGTAGGTCACCGCCTTCGACGCTTCGACAATTACCGTGCCGCAGATCTTCGCGCCGGCAAGCATGTCTCGGGCCGACACCTCGACGTGGAAGGCCGGGCCGCCGACGAGCTCGGGCGCCCGAGCAGTGATCTCCGGATGGCCCTTGGCGTTCGAGTTCACCTGCAAAGCGCATTCGGCGGTCGTGGAGCGTAGCCGGTGGGAGATGACGCCCTGGACGGCCCAACCCAGGGCCCCGTTGACGGTGCGGCAGGCGTCGGGAGGGACGACAAAGACAGTGCTGTAGTCGCCTTCCACAACCGGTTGGCCGGCAGGTATCAACGTGGACTCGGCGACCACACCGATGTCGTTGTGGACGTTTATCGTCGTGTCGCCGTCTTCATCTGTCGACTTGGAGCTCCAGCGGTGCTTGGACACTAGCCGGGCTGCCACGCCGCGGGCCTTGTCATCGGGCGGCCCGGTCACGCGGACGGTCGCGGTGACTGTGCCGCCGGCCTGGACGTGTGCGGGATCGACCCTGACTTCGATGGTCTGCTTGTCGTGGTTGCCGAACAGTTTCATAGTTGCTCCTCCTACAGGCACTATGACGGTTCGGGGGCCGTGTGCGCATCGTGGAGAACACCGAATCTGTCCTGCCTCGTCTGCGTACTTGTACGTAAAGGCACTGTCCGCGACTTGGGCGGCGCTCGGCCCGAGTGCTCGCGCCCTACCGGGAGGTCGAGGAAACGCTAGACAGTGTCATCGATGGGAGGGAGCCGATCGGGTTGAAGACCAGCTTTGAGACAACCTCATCGACGCGAATTTAAACAGCGACGAGCAGTCCCCCGGCGCCTCGTCTAGTCTCGTCCACCCCTGGACATGACCTGCGCCGTGGTCGCACACTTGTGTGATGTCCATTACATCGAACTCGTCAAGTCGAGATACTGCGCCTATTGATGCCGGTCGGACCAAACTACCCATCGTCTATTTGCGAGGCTTTGCCGGCACGACTGATGGTATCGACACCACGACTAACGATCCTTTTTACGGGTTCAACACCGGCACGACCCATGTCCGAATCGATGGAGACGGCGATCCGGCGTACTACCAGTTCGAGGGGCCACTGATCCGGCTGCTGGTCGAGGAAGGATACAAACTGCTCGTCAACGGAGGGCAGCGGCAACTGCTCGATCAACGGAAGGGCCTACTTGACGGGGGATCCGTCTGGATCGATCGCTTTTATGACGTCGCCGCAACGACGTTCGCACCCGCGCCGAAGGAGAGCCTCTTCCAGCGCATCGAAGACAAGCTCCACCACATGGTCAGCGCCGACGGGTTCCACATCGAAGCAGCTGCAACCGACCTGTACAACATGATCCTCGAGATTCTGGACCGTACTGGACAGCCCAAGGTGATTCTGGTTGCGCACTCAATGGGTGGCCTGGTGGCCCGGTGCATGATGCAGAAGATCTGCCAGACCGCTGATGGCAAGACCCCGCGACGACCGGCCCGCGAGATCGTCGACAAGCTCTTTACCTACGGAACTCCGCATGGAGGCATCGAGACCGCGCTGCTCGGCGTCAACGCGGCCATGGAAATCTTCGGTCCCGCGGGATCGGACATGTTCTCCCCGCCCAAGATGTATGGCTATCTCACCCCGGGGGCCAGCTTCGGGGACGACCCACCCAGGGATGAGCCCTGGGACCCACGGCGCGTTCCCGACGACGTCTTCGACCTCAATAAGATCTTTTGCATTGTCGGCACGGATCCGAAGGACTATGGGCCAGCCCGACTCGCGATCGGTCCGCAAAGTGACGGACTGGTGCGAATCAAGAACGCCTACGTCAAGGGTGCCCATCGCGCCTACATCTATAAGTCCCATTCAGGACCGTACGGTGAAGTCAACTCGGAAGAGGGTTACCAGAACCTTCGACGATTCCTATTCGGGCGCTGGGCAGTATCTCTCTCGTTCGCGGACCTGACTCGGGACCTGCCAGACGACGGCACAACCTGGCAGGCCGATATGCGGCTATCCATCAGGGGCCTCGCGATTGTGATTAGCGAGCAGGCAGCCGCACGTTGGTGCCCGATTATCCTGAACAAGGTTGCGGCCGCTGCGACTAATCCGGCGCCCGATGCCGACGTCAAGCACGACCGAGCCGACGCACCGATCCCCATTGTGTCGACCTTCCTCATTCCCCCGACCGCGACCGACACCACAGATCCCGCGATCGTGAGCGGAAATTTGAGCCGGTACGTGGTAACCCTTAACGTGCACTCGGTGGTCACGGATCGCGGTGCTTTCGACTTCTCCAATCACCTCGAACAAGTCGGGGACTGGCAGGACTCGCTGATCGTGGACGTCGGTGGATCCGAGCTTGCTGCGGAGGCTTGGTACGAGTGGAACTCGCAAGTCATCGGCGCCATCAGTTCGGTGCCTAAGATGCCGAAAAAGCTCGATTTGCGCCCCACTACGGACGGAGTCCACGTGGGAACGGTGCAATTGCCGGATTCGGCCCGGGCGCTTCCGATCTTCGCAAAAGGCGCGTCACTGCGGATAACCGTAGCCGACCGTCTGTCCGATGCGAACCAAACTCCTGGTTGACCGCTAGGCGAGGGAGAACTTCGCCTCGTCGCGGACTTCACCCAATGCGACATCGAGCGCATCGGATGCCTCGACCGCGCCGGGTTGGCCGATCGATTCGAGCCAGTTGGCGACGATCTGGTAGCCGTGCTCGGTGAGCACCGACTCAGGGTGAAACTGCACCCCGTCGATCGGCAGGTTCTTGTGCCGCAACGCCATCACGGCACCAGAGCCCGTCGTACCGGTGACTTCCAGGTTGTCCGGCATCGTCGCGGCGTCGACGACCAGCGAGTGGTAGCGGGTCGCGGTGAAGGGCGACGGCAGACCTCGTAGCACCCCTTGTCCGTCGTGCTCGACCTGAGAAGTCTTGCCGTGAAGAAGCTCGGCGGCGTTTACGACGTCCCCGCCGAACACCTCTCCGATCGCCTGATGCCCCAGGCACACCCCGAACAACGGAAGTCCCGCCATCGAGCACGCCGTCACCATTGCTTTGGAGACGCCGGCCTCGGACGGCGTACCCGGACCCGGCGAAATCAGTACGCCGTCCGGTGCGTGTTGCGCGATCAGTTGCTGAGCCCCCAGCAGATCTGAGGTGACGTCGTCATTGCGTACGACGGCCGTCTGGGCGCCGAGCTCTGCGATGTATTGCACGAGGTTGAACACGAAACTGTCGTAGTTGTCCACGACCAGGACTTTCATGCTCACTGCAGGCTCCTCGCTGTCGCGCGGTCAACCGACGGGTCAGTTGACGGTCACGTTGTTGTATGGCATCAACGGCTCGATCCACGGGAAGATCACGAAGAAGAGCAGCGCCGTTACCGCTAAGAACAGGATAAGCACCTGCAGCAACTTGAGGGGCAGGCCTCCAGGGAGCTTGCGCCACAGCCACGTATACATCCGATCAGCCCTCCTTCAGCGCGGGCACGTCGCTCGCCGCGGGGTACTGCGCTTTCGACAAGGGTTCCCCCTCCAGGTAGGCATGCACGATGAGCCTCTCTGCGGCCGAGAACTTCGGATGGCACGTCGTCAACGTGAGTAGCTTCTGCGTCGGCTCCGCCTTAGGGTCCCCCGGCACCGGCGCGATCACGTCGTAGTCGCTCGGCTTAACGACCGACATGCCCTTCGCCGGGTACGCCGGATCCACGTAGTCGTCGGTGCCGGGCTTGCCGATCACGCGATAGACATACCAGTTCGCCTTCGTCTCAAACACGATCGCGTCGCCGGGTTTGAGCTTGTCCAGGTTGAGAAACGGTGAGCCCTTGCCGACGCGGTGTCCGGCGACGGCGAAGTTGCCGACCTCTCCCGGCCCGACCGTGTCGGTGTAGTGGCCGGGGCCCTTGAGCAGCGCGGCCTCCGTCGTACCCTCCACGATCGCCTCGTTGAAGTCGGCGCCGAACGCCGGGATCCGCAGGATCGCGAACGCGTCACCGATCGGCACCTCGCTGATCTTGGTCTCTTGCTGCGGTACACCGACCGTCGGGTCGTCCCACTGCTGCTCCAACTGTGCGTGCAGCTTGTTCTGCTTCTGCGCGTTGAAAATGTTGGTGATGAACGCTTCGTAGACGATGAAAAGCAGGACGACGACACCAAGCGTGATGAGCGTCTGGCCGACGCCGCGCAATACCGTGCGGACCACGTCGCCCTTGCGCTGCACCGGCCTTTCGTCATCCTGAGCCTTTGGGTCTTGAGCGTGTGGGTCTTGAGCGTGTGGGTCTTGAGCGTCCGGATCTTGAGCGTGCGGGTCGTCAGTGCCTCGGTCGTCCAGCTCGGCGCGCTCCGACTCGTGCCCTCCTTCGACGCGCTCGTCTTGCGCCGCGGACTCGCCATCGACAGGCTCGGCGGACGATGCGTGTTTCGGCTCCGACGGGTTGTCGGACATAGATCCCCTATCGACGATTCTGCTCGTGACCTCTAGTTTGGTGTATCACCGCCGTACGACGCTAACCGATAGGCGTGGCGACCGACACACCCAACGCGCCTTCGTACGCCGGCGCGCTGATCTGGCTCTTACGCACCACCTTGTACCCCAGACCGAACGCGTCCACGGCCTCGAAGAACAGGTCGAGGCCGGGTTCGTCTTTCAAGTGCTGCTCGATCGCGTTCTGGTCGCCGATTCCGGCGATGACAAACGGCGGCGAGTAGGTCTTGCCATCGAGCAGCAAGGTATTGCCGACGCAGAGTACGGCGCTGGTATTGATCAGCCGCTTGCCCATGATCGTCACGGCATCCACTCCGGCGGCCCACATCGCGTTGACCACTCCTTGCACATCGCTTTGATGGATCACCACGTCGTCGGGGCGCGCGCCGGGCGGCAGCTCGCCATTGGGGCCGAGCGGCGCGTCATTCAGTGACACCTCGACTCCGGAGCCGGTCAACGCGGTCAGTCCGGCGGACTGTTCGAGCGCCTGGGCCTGCTTTTGGGCGGCGGCCACGCTCACGTCGTACCCCGCGATCCCCTGCTGGAGATCCGCAACGGACTTATCGAGTTGGTTGCGTTCCGCGGCGTACCTATTGACCGCACTCTCGCGAGCCAGGACGAGTTCGCGCAGTTGGGATTCGTCGCTGCGCAGGTCGCTGCCCCTCGACGTGGAGGCACTGATACCAAAAACGCAGCCCGCGATAAGCATGACTACCGGGACCATGATGGTCCATCTCGTCGGGCGGTTACGTCGATGTCGCGCCATGTGCCTCAGTGTGCCTGTCGGTTGCGGGTATCCTGAACGTTGGTCATCCACTCGCAACCTATACGTCGTTGCTCCGCCACGTCGGCGCTGCCCTGCAGATGGCCACGAGAATTCACCAAGGAGTTTCCCAGGTGCCAAAGTCCAAGGTCCGCAAGAAGGCGGCATACACGCCGCCAGCCGACACACTTCCAAGCGCCCGCACGCGGGCGGCGGCGAAGGAGCCGAGCCCGCCGTGGTGGGCGCCGGTGATGGTTCTGCTGATGGTGGCGGGCCTTGCGTACATCGTCGTCTTCTACGTCCGTGGCGACAAGATCCCCTTCATGATCTCCCTGGGTGCTTGGAACTACGTCGTCGGCTTTGCGCCGATCATTGTCGGGCTCGTCATGTCGATGAAGTGGCGCTAGCGGCGCAATTTCCGCAGGTCACGCCATAGTTACATCCATGTAGTTATCCACCGCGTTGTCCACACCTGTGGATAACTACCGGCCGTGAATCTGGCAGTAGCTCACAAATGTGGCGTTCTGCAGCGCCGGTGGCGGGGTCTCGCTGCCAAATAGCACATATGTACGGCTCGTCGGGGGATGTTCGTGGCGGACGGGCAGACATACGTGACGGATCGGCGGACATACGTGACGGATCGGCGGACATACGTGACGGATCGGCGGAACATACGTGACGGATCGGCGGACATACGCGACGGACGGGCAGACAAAAGTCGCCGCCCGGAAATCCCGGACGGCGACTTCGTACGTCGTGAGTTAAGCGGTTGCGAGCGAGAGCTCCGCGACAGCGGTGAAATGACTGTTCGCGTCGCCCAGCAACAGCCGGTCGACCTTCGCGCGACGCCAGTAGAGGTGCGCGTCGTGCTCCCACGTGAAGCCGATACCACCGTGCACCTGGATCAGCGTCTCGGAGGCATGTTCGAGGATCTCCGCGGCACGCGCCTTCGCCGCATGCGCGGCCAGCGGAGCCTCGTCGGGCGAGTGGTCGAATGCCCAGGCTGCCCACCACACGAGCGACCGGAGCTGCTCGACATCGACGTACACGTCGACGAGTGCATGCTTGATGGCCTGGTACGACCCGATCTTGCGGCCGAACGCCTCACGCATATTGCCGTATTCGACGCCCACATCGAGCGCCTTCTGCGCGGTGCCGAGGTCCTCGGCCGCGATCGCGATGAAGCCGGCGAGGCGGGCCCGCGCCCACAGCTCGGTCGCATCCTCGACGAGGACCTCTTTGTCCGTCAGCGTGACCGTAGCCAGACCGCGGGTCGGATCGATCGGCTCACCAGAAGCAACCGTTCCCGAGGCGAGCACGAGCGACTTGCCGTCCAGCGCCAGGAACTTCGTCGCGGTCGCCGCGTCAATCGCGGGCCCGTTGCCGTCGACGACGGCGTACGCGACACTGCCATCGGCAAGTGCGGCGAGGTGTTCGCTGTGTCCGGCGAGGAGTACGGCGGCGCGCGCCGAGGTGATCATCGACGGCGAGGCGAGCGCCCGCCCAGCCTGCTCGGCGACAACCGCGAGGTCGAGCATGGACTGACCGATGCCGCCCTCCGACTCCGGCACGGTGATGCCGAGGAAACCGAGCTCGGCAATCGCCTTGAGACCCGGCGCCGGAGCGGCGCCGCTATCGAGCTGATCACGCGCGTGTGCAGGCGAAGCGTTCTTACTAAAGAACTTCTCGGCCATGCCGGCGAACTCCCGCTGACCTTCGTCTAAATCGAAATTCATGACTTTTTCGCTCCTTCGAACGGCGAGGTCTTGTCGAGACGCGGTTCGGCCGGCAGCCCGAGGACCCGCTCGCCGATGATGTTGCGCAGTACTTCGTTGGTGCCGCCGGCGATGGCGAGTCCGGGCAGCCCGGCCTCGGTCGATTGCCACAGGTTGTTGCCGTCCGAAGTCGCGGCGTAGACCGCATCGTCACCGAGCAGTCGTACGCCGAGATCGGCACCGTGTCGCGCGACACGAGTACCGGACAGTTTGCCGGCGCTCGCTTCGGGGCCGGGAGCCTCACCCTTACTAAGCTTCGAAAGCACTCGATGTCCTGTGTAACGCGAGCCGAGTGAGTCGACGAGGATTGCGCCTAGGTCGCGCTTCGCGAGCGCGCGGTTCTCCTCCGTGAGCTCGGGCAGCCGAGCGCGCGCGTGTTTGAGCAGTTCCTCGGCCGGCACGCCGAGCTCGCTGCCGCCGCCACCGACGTTGACCCGCTCGTTCATGAGCGTGGTCAGCGCGACGCGCCACCCGTCATTGACGTCGCCGAGGCGCTCTTCGTCGGCAATGATCACATCGTCGAAGTAGACCTCATTGAACTGCGAGCGGCCACTCATCTGGCGCAACGGGCGCACCGTGACACCCGGGTGGTGCATATCCACGACAAACATCGTCAAACCACGATGTTTCGGGAGCGTCGGGTCGGTGCGGGTGAGCAGGATGCCGTAGTCGCTGAACTGGGCGCCGGTCGTCCAGACCTTCTGGCCGTTGATCCGCCAGTTGCCGTCGGCCTCGCGAACGGCCGTCGTACGCAAAGCCGCGAGGTCCGAGCCCGAGGCGGGCTCGCTGAACAGCTGGCACCAAACATCGTCGGCACGAAACAGCCGGTGAAGATAGCGGTCCTGCTGTTCTTTGCTGCCGTGCGCAATCACGGTCGGGGCACACATGCCCATACCGATGCCGTTGATCGGTCCGGCGACACCCGCCTCGGCGAGCTCCTGGTTGACGATCGCCTGCTGGATGGGCGTACCGCCTTGACCACCGAACTCCTTCGGCTGGCCAATTCCCATGAAGCCACCGTCGTACAAGGTTGCCTGGCTGAGTTGCTGATCTTCCTTGCTGGCGTCGGCGTACCGCCCGCCGGGGGCGAGCTTAGATTTATGTTCCTTGATGTAGGCGCGCACCCTCTCGCGGTACGCTGCCTCCTCTGGGGTGTCCTCGAAATCCATTGTGAAGTCCTTAGAAAGATGGTCCCTGGAAGGCGATTATTCGCCGGTGAACTTAGCCGCGCGCTTTTCGACGAACGCCAGTACACCCTCGGCGTTGTCCTTGGTCGACAGCAGCTTGGTCTGGCCTTCCTCCTCCGCCTCGAGTGCGGCTTCAAGCAGCGCGATCGTGTTGGTGTTGATCGCTCGCTTGGAGGCGGCGTACGACTGCGTCGGCCCGGCTACCAGCTTCTCGACGAGCGCGTTGACCGTGCCGTCGAACTCGGCGTCTGGCACCGAGCGGTAGATCAGGCCCCATTCCTCGGCCTTCGCGGCCGGGATCTTGTCCGCCAGTAAGGCCATCTCCATCGCGCGGCTGCGGCCGACAAGGGCCGGCACCAGGAGGGTCGCCCCGCCGTCGGGCATGAGGCCGATCCGGGCGAACGCGAGCAGGAAGTACGCCGACTCTTTTGCGATGACCAGATCGCAGGCGAGGGCGAAGGACGCACCTACGCCTGCCGCTGCACCATTGATGGCACCGACGACCGGCTTGCCCAGCGCGGTGATCTTGGGGATGATCCGGTTGATCACGGTCAGCACGGATTCCTTGTTGCCGGAGGTGTCGGCGGAGCGATCGCGTTGCAGGTCCGCGCCGGAGCAGAAGCCGCGCCCTTCGCCGGTGAGTACGACGACCCGTACCTGCGGATCTTTGGCGGCCTCGTCGAGCGCGTTTTCGAGCTGGACGGTCATCGGACCATTGACCGAGTTGAGGCTCTCAGGACGGTTGAGCACGAGACGCATAACGCCGCCCTCGCGCTCGACTCTTACTTCGGTGGCTGTCTCAGACATCGTTTCCTCTTTAGGTCGAGCGCCGAAGGCGGCGCCATTGGACTTCGTTCAGTGCGGGTTTTCGCGGTGCGGTTTAGTGCGGGGCGGGTTAGCGCCGTGTTTAGCGCGGTGCCATCCGGATCGCGCCGTCGAGGCGGATGACCTCGCCATTGAGCATCGGGTTCTCGATGATGTGCGAGGCGAGTGCGCCGTACTCCTTCGGATCGCCCAACCGCCGCGGGTGGGGCACCTGCGCGCCCAGCGACTTGAGGTTTTCCTCGGGTAGGCCCTGCAGCAGCGGCGTCAAGAACAGTCCCGGAGCAATCGTGCACACCCGGATCTGCATCGAGGACAGGTCGCGAGCGATCGGCAGGGTCATGCCGACGATGCCGCCCTTCGACGCGGAGTACGCCGCCTGCCCGATCTGACCTTCGTACGCCGCGACCGAGGCGGTGTTGATGATGACGCCGCGCTCCTCGCCGACGGGATCGTTCTTGAGCATGCGCTCGGCGGCGAGGCGGATCACGTTAAACGTGCCGATCAGGTTGACTTCGACGATCTTCTTGAAGTGATCGAGCGGGTAGGCGCCTTTCTTGCCGACCGTGCGGATCGAGCCGCCGATTCCCGCGCAGTTGATCGCGACCCGGATCTCGCCCAGCCCTTCGGCGATATCGAGAGCCTTGCCGACCTCTTCTTCGCTGGTGACATTGGTGGGCGAGAAACGTACGGCGTCGCCGAGTTCCTTCGCGACGTCTTCACCCTTAGAGGTCGGGAGGTCGATGATAACGACCTTCGCGCCCTTCTCCAGGAGCTTCTTGGTCGTTGCCAGCCCGAGGCCGGACGCGCCGCCGGTGATTACGGCGACTTTGTCTTTGATCTCCATACGATCGGGAATCCTTTAACTAGTTGGTGTTTATTTTGGTGCCGCCCGCCTGCAAGCGGGCCACGGTATGCCACCGGCACCGGGCCAGGAAGGCACGGTGCCGGTGAACAACGAGCCTCTAGAGACGCTCGAGAATTGTGGCGTTGGCCTGCCCGCCACCTTCGCACATGGTCTGCAGGCCATACTTCGCGCCGCCATCGATCATGGCGTGGATCAGGGTCGCCATCAGGCGCCCACCCGAGCCACCCAGGGGGTGCCCAAGCGCGATCGCCCCGCCATTGACGTTCATCTTGTCCTCGCTCACGCCGAGCTTCTTGAGCCACAGCAGCGGCACGCTCGCGAACGCCTCGTTGACCTCGAAGATGTCAATGTCCTCGATCTTCAGGCCGGAGCGAGCGATGACCTTCTCGGTCGCCGGGACCGGCGCGTCGAGCATGATGATCGGGTTGGAACCGGCGAGCGCGGTCGAGTGCACGCGCACGAGCGGGGTGAGGCCGAGTTCCTTGGCCTTCTCGCTGGTGGTGACGAGCATCGCCGACGAGCCGTCGGAGATCTGCGAGGCGTTGCCGGCGGAGATGACACCGTCCGCCTTGAAAGGCGTGGGAAGCGTGCCGAGCTTCTCGACGGTCGAGCCGCGGCGTACGCCTTCGTCGGCCTTGACGATGCCATCCGGGGTCTCAACCGGGAACAGCTGCGACTCGAACGCACCGGAGTCCTGCGCCTTGGCGGCCTTCTCATGCGAGCGAATCGCGAACTCATCGAGCTGAGTGCGCGAGAAGCCCTGTTGCTCGGCGATCATCTCCGCGCCGATGCCCTGGTTGGGAGCGACCTTGTAGCGGTCCATGAACAACGGGCTATTCGGCGTACCGACGTCGACGCCCTTGGACGAACCCATGGGGACACGGCTCATCGACTCGACACCACCGGCGACGACGACATCGTTGTAGCCGGCGATGACCGACGACGCGGCGAACACGAGCGCTTGTTGGGACGATCCGCACTGACGATCAACTGTGACGCCGGTGATGGACTCGGGCCAGCCGGCCGCGAGCACGGACTGGCGGGCGATGTCGTTGGTCTGCTCGCCGACCTGGCTTACGCAGCCCCAAATAACGTCTTCAATCTGAGTTATGTCGATACCGGAACGCTCGGCAAGCGCCTGCAGTGTCTGGGCCGACAGGTCGACCGCGTGCACGCCGGACAAGCCGCCGTTTCGCTTGCCAACTGGGGTGCGAATGGCCGCACAGATAACTGCATCGCGCATGAGATTCCTCCGTGAAATGTGGTTTGGGTCTCCTATGCCGACAGTACGACACCACATGGATGGGTGGTACTGCTAGGTCGTCCAATTATCCGTGAGTTCAGCCACGGCCTGTTAGTGTCGCTAACTATTTCGCCAGCCTAGTTCGGTTTTCCGTTGCGGCCGTTCGCGCACAGGTGTGCTGTTTGGCAGCAAGACTTCATCGGCGGTGCTGCGAAACGGCACATGTGTGGGCAGGTGATTCAAGAAAGCGAGGAACGACCAGGAGCGCTGCTGCCGCGTCTAGCCTGGGTGAAACCGGACCACAAACACGCAAGCCGCCGGCGCGACGGGTACGAAGACACGGACCGTGGGATACGAACTCACGGACCGTGCTTAGCCGGCGAAGAGCGCCATGTGCAGCACGACAAGTAGGCAGAGCACGACGAAGAACGAGCCGAGAGCGATGAACTGCCAACGGTTACGACGCTCGTCTCGCGGTGCCGTGATCAGTAGGAGTGCGATGATCGCGCCGCCGACGAATCCGCCCACAGCCGCCCACGCGGAGGACTCGTCTGCGACGGTCAGGTAGATGATGATGTCGAACGCCGCGACGAGCAGCAGCGCCCAGATGCGGAACCGGGCCCGTCGAGCGACGACGAACGCGGCGCCCATGATCCCCATCGCGGCACCGCCACCGGTGGCGAAACGCGAGATCGCGGGCTCGAAGTAGAGCACCGCTACACCGGCGGCGAGCGCGAGGGTGCCAAGCGTGACGAGGTAACGGCGCGCACCCCAGCGCTTCTCGACCTCCGTGCCGACGACGAGCAGTGTCAGGACGGTGGCGATCAATGACCACAAGTTGGAGTGCAGCAGCGCCGCGGTCCATAACCGATAGACCTGGCCGGTGTCGACAAACCCCGGAATCATAGCCAGGTGTTCGAACGACGGCGCGGGAGTCTGGTCGGCGACATCTGCCGGCGCGGATGCGGCGTTGAAGATGAAAACGATGACCACGACCGCGGCCAGCCCGACCGACAGAATCCAGGGCTTGCGTAGCGCGTGATTGGTGGTATCGCGTACGACCCGCTCGTGGGAAGTCATCGTTCCTCCGCTGCTGCGTACCTCACGCGACCGGTCATCACCCTGATTCGGGCCGCCGGGAAGCACAGGATGCGCGGAGGTCATTCTGTCCAGCGTAGCCCGAGGAGGCCTAGGACCTGCGGCTGGGCTTGCGAGTTAGCAGTAGGAGGTAGGTCACGACAGCACCGGTGATGAAGCCCCCGACATGCGCGCTCAGTGAGATCCCGGGAAGCAAACTGATCACGATGTTGAGCGCGAGGATCGAGATCAAGGGCCGGAGGTTGGCCTTATTGCGCACCATGAGTACGGCCGCGCCGCCGAGCAGCCCGAACACCGCGCCAGACGCGCCGGCAACCAGACTGTTCGGCGTGAAGAGGTACGCCGCACCTGACGCACCGAGCCCAGAAAGTAGATAGAGCGCGCCGTACCGCACCTTGCCCAGCGCCTGCTCGATGCTGTTGCCGATGATGTAGAGCGAGAACATATTGACCGCAAGGTGGGTCAGCCCGAAGTGCAGGAACGCCGTGGTCAACAAGCGCCAGTACTGCCCGGCATCTACGAACGGCCCGTACAAAGCGAGGTCGAAGAAAACCGGACTTCCGCTGGGGTTGGTCAGACTGTGCGCGGTGGCCGCGGTGACGACGTACATCACGACGTTGATCGCGATCAAGCCGACGGTGACGACGCCGAAGTTGCGGGCCCGGTATGCCGTCGTACGGGCCACCGACGGCCTGCGCACCGAGCGCGCGCCTTCACGCACGCACTCGGGGCACTGGAACCCTACCGACGCCGCGGTCATGCAGTCGGGGCAAATCGGCTTGCCGCAACGAGTGCAGGTGATCGCGGTTGGTCGGTCCGGGTGCCGATAACAGGTCGTCACGAAAACCGCCGGTTGGTACAGGTCGCCAGTTACTTCTCGATCGAGACCGAGTTGATGACCACGTCGTCGAGCGGACGATCCGAGCCATCGGTCGCTACCGACTCGATAGCGTCGACGACGTCGCGGCTCGCCTGGTCGGCAACCTCACCGAAGATGGTGTGCTTGCCCTGCAGCCAGGTCGGCTCGGTCGTGGTGATGAAGAACTGCGAACCATTGGTGCCACGGCCGCCGCGCTTGCCGGCGTTGGCCATCGCCAAGATGTAGGGCTTGGTGAAGGACAACTCTGGGTGGATCTCGTCGTCGAACTCGTAACCCGGGCCGCCCATACCGTTGCCGGCCGGGTCGCCGCCCTGGATCATGAAACCAGAAATGATCCGGTGAAAGATGACGCCGTCGTACAGCGGGTCCTTGCTCTTCGCACCGGTCTGAGGGTGCGTCCATTCGCGGTTGCCCTCGGCAAGATCGACGAAGTTGGCGACCGTCTTGGGCGCGTGGTTGGGGAACAGGTCCAGGACGATGTCGCCCTTGTTGGTGTGCAGAGTCGCGCGCACGAGGTTTCTCCCTCAAGTTGAGTAATCAATGTGATGGCGCGGTGCCCCATCAGCACCGTCCAGTGACATAGTTCCACGTCACGTCCGGTCGCGCCGCGTGAACGACCACGATCACACACCGGCGGCGTACTAGAGTCTGGATCATGGCGAACTCAGGCTTACGCGCCCAGATCATCGACGACCTCGGCGTACGGCCGACCATCGACGCGGCGAGCGAGATCAACGACCGCGTGCAGTTTCTCAAGAACTATCTCCGCTCCACGCCCGCGACGGGGTTCGTGCTGGGCATCAGCGGCGGTCAGGACAGCACCCTCGCCGGTCGGCTGGCACAGCTCGCGGCCGAGCAAGTGCGCGCAGAGGGGGGTACGGCGCAGTTTGTCGCCGTACGACTTCCATATGGCACCCAGGCCGATGAGGACGACGCCCAGGTGGCGCTGAAGTTCATCACGCCCGACGAGTCGCTGACGGTCAACGCCAAACCCGGCGCGGACGCCACGGTCCAGGCCACCGTCTCGGGGATGGGCGAGCTGGCCGGCGGCGAGATCCGCGACTTCGTGCGGGGCAACGTCAAGGCCCGCGAGCGGATGATGGTCCAGTACACAATCGCCGGGCAGCTCGGCCTGCTGGTCGTTGGCACCGATCATGCCGCCGAGGCGGTGACCGGCTTCTACACGAAGTACGGCGACGGCGCGGTCGACCTGACCCCGCTCACCGGCCTGACGAAACGGCAGGGCGCGGCGCTGCTGCGCGAGCTCGGCGCGCCGGAGAGCACGTGGCGCAAGGTGCCGACCGCGGACCTCGAAGACGACCGCCCGGCGCTGCCGGACGAAGAGGCGCTCGGCGTGACCTACCGCGAGATCGACGACTATCTCGAGGGCGCACAGGTCACCGACGAGGTCGCGGAGAAGATCGAGCGGATGTACCTCAACACCCGGCATAAGCGGGCGATGCCGGCGAGCCCCCTCGACTCCTGGTGGCGCTGAGGGCAAGCCGACGCCCACCGACATCATTCCGGCACAAAGGTGGTGTTGTGCAGCATCGTCCAACCGTCTTTACAGGCACTCCTTCTGCACATCCCCACATTTGTACCGATCAGCAGCAGTCACAGCCACGCGGTGCTGCAAAACGGC
Source organism: Antricoccus suffuscus (assembly GCF_003003235.1). Lineage (NCBI taxonomy): Bacteria > Bacillati > Actinomycetota > Actinomycetes > Geodermatophilales > Antricoccaceae > Antricoccus > Antricoccus suffuscus. Next base: position 108,435 of record NZ_PVUE01000004.1, on the reverse strand, counting down.
ACAAATGTACGAAGGTGCACAGAACGCGCAACGAGCTGCGCACGGAACGCGCAAGGAGCTGCGGGTGCAGCAAAGTAACAAACTGGCTAAACGGCGGCCCTAGTGTTGGACGCGCTTACAGGGTGCTGAGGGCCTGGGTCGCGATCTCGGTCGCCTCGAGCGAGCTTTCCTGGTTGATCGTCACGTAGAGCAGCGCCGTACCTTTGTACGCCGCGAGCACGGTCTCGTTGCCACCCTTCTTGACCAGCACCGACCCGCCCTCACCGGCGCTGACCGGGTTGCCGTCCGGCGCGAACTGAAGTGCGAGACTCATTGCCTGGGCCGCGTCCGTGACCGTCGTACTCGACACCGTTACGGCGACCTCGCCATTGGGCCGCGCGAAGGCGCACTGTGGCAACGGCCCGGTCGGTGGCGTAACGGTGGTGACGGTGACCTTGCTGAGATGCTGCCCGATCGTCCCCTTCACGAACTCGGTGTCGAGGTAAGGGCACGCCGCTTCGACGGCCTGGGTTGTCGGCGCGGGCGCCGCTGTGCTTGAGTCAGACGCAGATGCCGTGGACGACGTACTCGGCGAGGCTGAAGACGAGTCCGACTTGGCCGGCGTACCACTGCATCCGGCGACCAACAGCGTGGCCAACGCGCCAATTGCGAATAAGCCTGACATCGATGACGGGCGGTTTCGCGAGATCATGCGGTCAAGAATAGTAAGGAGCCAGCCAATGATGGGGACCGGTGGAGACGCCGTCGTACACGCGCTACACGCACTCGGGGTGGAGGCCGTGTTCGGGATCGCGTCGATTCACAACCTGCCGATTCTCGACGCGATCGTGCGGGACGGCCAGATCAAGATCTTCGACTGCCGGCACGAGCAGAACGCCGTACACGCGGCCGACGGCTATTCGCGAGTGACCGGCAAGCTCGGCGTCGCCATCACCTCGACCGGTCCAGGTGCGGCCAATGCCGCCGGCGGACTCTTCGAGGCGCGATTCGCCTCGTCCCGGGTCCTGATGCTGACCGGTCAGGTCGAGTCGCAGTTCTACATGCAGGGCAAGGCATTTCTGCACGAGGCCGAGAGCCAGATGCCGATGCTGACCTCGCTGACCCGGCAGTCGTGGTCGGTACGGCGTACCGAGGACATCGTGGCCGACGTCGTCGCGGCGGGTACGGCGGCGATGTCCGGCCGCCCCGCGCCGACGGCCGTCGAAATACCTATCGACTTCCAGTACGCCGAGCACGAGTACGACGAGGCACCGGCGGTGCAGATCCGGCGTACGACACCCGACAGCAAACGGATCGCCCAGGTCGCCGAGCTGCTCGGCACAGCGAAGCGACCGCTGATCTGGGCCGGCGGGGGCGTCAACCACGCCGGCGCGGCGGATGCATTGCGGGCGCTGGTCGAGCGGCTGCAGATCCCGGTCGTGACCTCGATGGCCGGTCGCGGCGCGGTGCCCGAGGACCACCCGCTGAGCGTCGGCCCGCTGATCACTGAGAAGCCGGTGCGCGAGCTGATCGCCGATGCCGACGTCGTGGTGGCGATCGGTACTCACTTCCACATGACCAACACCGGCAACTGGGCCATCCAGATCAACGGGCAGCTGGCGCACATCGACGCGGACTCGCGGGTGTTCGACCGTAACTACCCGACCGCCGCGCGGGTGATCGGCGACGCGTTGCTGTCGATCGAGGCGCTCGACTCCGCGGTGGCCTCGACCTCCGCGGAGGCCGAATGGCTCACCCGCTCTCAGGAGGCTGGGAGCGCGGCGCGGGACGGCGTACGCAAGCAGATCGGCACCGAGTACGCCGCCATCATGGACGCGATCCGTGACAACCTGCCCGCCGACGGTCCGGTCGTGCGCGACGCGACGGTCCCGGCGTACGTGTGGGGCAACCGGCTGCTGCCGATCGTGCGTAGCCGTACGTCGATCATGCCGGTCTCCAACGCGATCGGCCCCGGCCTGCCACTGTCGGTCGGCGCGTGTGTCGGCGCCGGCGTACGCACCGTCGTCATCCACGGCGACGGCGGCATCATGCTGTCGATCGGGGAGCTGGCCACGATCGCGCAATACCAGCTGCCGCTGACCGTGTGCGTGTTCAACGACAAGGGTTACGGCATCCTGCGCAAGATCCAGGGCTCCACGTTTGACGGCGCGCTGCACGACGTCGACCTTGCGACCCCGGACTTCGCCGCGCTCGCCGAGTCCTGTGGGATCAAGGGCGTCTCGGTCGATAACGCCGCGGACTTCGCGAAGGTATTCGCCGAGTCGTGCCAAAGTGACGGTCCGACGGTCATCGAGATCGACATGACCAACCTCGGCGAGCTGATGTACGGCGGGAAGCAGCGCATGATGGGCTAGCTCGCCTCGCCGTACGACGCGCTAACGTCCGGCAAAGTGGTCGTCCTGGCGACCGCTTTGCCGGACGTTAGGTTGAGGTCCGCGGGTTGGGCTGGCAGTTAGTACTGGGCGGCGCCGTACACGTACACGGTGTCGCCATTGCTCAGCATCTGGTAGAACTGCACGGCTGAGGTCTGCGAGAGGTGTACGCAGCCGGCCGAGGGGTTGCTGAGGCTGCCCTGATGGAATGCCACGCCACCGACGAAGAACACCGAGTACGGCATCGGCGCGTTGTCGAACTCCTTGGAGTAGTGCATCTTCTGCTTCAGATAAACGTGGAACGTGCCAGTCGGGGTACGGGCCCCGGCCTTGCCGGCGATCATCTTGACCGGACCATAGGTCACCTGGCCGTCGGACTGGATCCAGGTCAGGTTGTCGGTCAGGTCGACGCACGCGGTGGCCGTCGACGGGCACTGGTTATTGGCCGGGACGCCATTGCCCTGCACAGGCGGGGGCGGGTTGGCTTCCTTTTCGGTCATCATGTGCAACGTCTTAGTGGCCGCGGTGCCCGCGACATAGTTTTCGTTGCCGGCGAACGATGCCGAGATCTTGTAGTCGCCCGGCGTCAGGCCCGGGATCTCAAACGTCGCCTTACCGGCCTCATTGAGCGTTGCGGACGCGTACGCCTGACCATCCTTGAGCAGGGACACGTCGCCGTGCGGTACGCCGGGGTTGGGCGTCTCGACCGTGATCGTGACCTTGGCGGTCGTGCTGGGTTTGATCTTCCAGTTGGCGCCGAGGTAGACAACGGTCGGCTGGTTGAGCGTGGCCGGGTCGGGTCCGGGCGGCGGCGCGGGAGTCGTCGGGTCCGCTGGAGCGGATTCGGAGGGCGACGCGGACGACGACGGAGCGCTCGACTCGGCCCGAGTGGACTGTGTCCCCGACTTAGTGGCGCCGACATTTTGCGTGTTGGGTGATGCGGCCACACAGCCGGACAAGCCGATGAGCGCCGCGGCGATTGAAGCCGCTAGCAGGGTCGCCTTGTGGCGACGCGTTGTGCGAAGCGCGTTCATGGGCGTCGTACTCCTTCATTGCATAGGTCCTTTATCCAACGCCGCCGAGGCTCACGCGGCAAGGGAAACACCTAGATGTTCACCAATGTGTAACGGATATGCGCCGTTTTGTGACCTAACCGTCTGTATCACTCGAGTAGACGCGGGGCCCGCTGAAAAGGTTGACGCGACGAAAGCGGTACTCGTGGCGCATCCAAATCAATCACACAGGTAAGACACAGACCGCCGCGCCAAGGTGGAGACATGAATGAAGACACCTTCGGCACTCAAGGCCAACCGCCCCTTCCTGGGCAGCCCGACAACAATGGTTCGCAGCCGGTTTCCGGCCAGCGGAGCGACGCACCGGCTGAGCCGACCGCCGCAGGACAGTACTCAGTTCCCGCCTCGTTCGATGACGCATCCGATGCTCAGACACCGAGTGTGCGCTCGTCCGATTCCGGTTCATCCGCCGCGCAGCAGGCGCCATCGCAGCCCGGCTACGTCAACCAGCCTTACCATCCCGGACCTCCGCAGGCCGCCAGCCCGCAAGCGCCGGCCGGGCAGCGCTACGGCGTACAGCCGACTGGCTCGTGGCCGACCGTGCCGCCGCCATTTGGCGTGACGGGGCCGCGCCAGCCGACCGGAACGCACCAGGCCGCCGGTCCGCATCAGCCGACCGGCGGTTACCCCGCGGGCGGCACCCAGACGCTGCCGCCGTACATGAAGCCTCCCCAGAAGAACCCGCGGCGCCGCGGCGGTCTGCTCGTCACGGCCGCGCTGATCGCCGGACTAGTCGGCGGTTCCGGAGGTGCGGTCGCGGTCAACGCGATTGCGGGTGGCTCGGCGAACACCGCCAACGCGCTGACCACCAGTAACGTGCAGGCCAAGGACCAGGTGCTCAACGGTTCGGTCGAAGCGGTCGCCAAGAAGGTCATGCCGTCCGTCGTACAGATCAACGTCGCCAACGGCCAGACGGCCGGCACCGGCTCCGGGATCATTCTGACCACGGACGGGATGATCATGACGAACAACCACGTCGTCGAGTCCGCGGCCTCCGGCGGCTCCATCACAGTGCTCTTCAGCGACGGCACCAGCGCCAACGCCACCATCGTCGGACGCGACCCGCTCACCGATATCGCCGTGATCAAGGTGCAGGGTAAGTCCGGGCTCACGCCCGCGACGCTCGGCAAGTCCGCCAACGTCAAGGTCGGTCAGGACGTCGTCGCGGTCGGTTCGCCGTTGGGCCTGCAGGGCACCGTCACCAGTGGAATCGTCAGCGCCCTCAATCGCCCGGTCAGCGCCGGCAGCAGCGAGAGCGGCGCGAGCAACACCGACGTCTACCCGGCGATTCAGACCGACGCGCCGATCAACCCCGGTAACTCCGGCGGTCCACTCGCCGACATGAACGGCAACATCATTGGCGTCGACGCATCCATTGCCAGCACGAATACGTCGAGCTCGCAGCAGTCCGGTTCGGTCGGTCTCGGGTTCGCGATCCCGATGGATCTGGCCTCCAACATCGCCAGCCAGATCATGGACGGCAACACCGTCGTACACGCCAAGCTCGGCGCCAGCGTCGCGGACTCGGTCGGAGCCGACGGCATCACCGCTGAAGGCGCCCAGATCAAGGCGGTCACCGCGGGTAGCGCTGCTGCGAAGGCGGGCCTTCGAAGCGGGGACGTCGTCACCTCGGTCAACGGCATCACGATCAACAACGCCCAGGGGCTGGTCGCGGAGATCCGCTCCTTCAGCCCCGGCCAGACGGTCAGCATTACCGTGCAACGCAGCGGCAACGCGATGCAGCTCAAGGCGACGCTTGATTCCGACGGCGGCCAACCGACTTCTTGACGGTGGTGCCTTAGCTGGAAGGTTTGGTGCGTCTAGCGCATCGAACCTTCCAGCTAAAGGTCGACGTGGAAGGTGCCTGATTCGTCAAATCGCGCCGGCCGCACGCGTACGACGGCGGCCGGCGGGATCGGACCATAAATATGCGGGAAGCGCTCGGCGGTGCCGGGCGCTTCTTCTATGCGTAGCTCCGCTTGCGCGGCGGCAAGCTTGTCGAGGTCGATCTCGAGTACGACGAGTTCCTCGGGGTCATCGGCATAAAACCGCTCCGCGACACCGGCGAGCTGATCTACGAAAGCGCAGTGGGTGAACCCCTCTTCCTGCAGCGTCACCCCGCGCGTCGAGGTCTCGTAATGGCCGGCTTCCCACTCAGACCGATGCGCCAGGTGAAAGATCTTCCGCTCGACGGGCACTTGCGGGACGTCACACGCCCCGGTCGGTATTGGCGCCACTTCGAATGACCTCCTGAGAACGATGCGCAAGATAGAAGAAGACCGTACGCCGTCGAGGGGCTACGTTGACGACATGACTACTGAATCGATTAGCGCACGTCGTACTGTCAACGCCCCTGCCGACCGGATCTTCGCGATCTTGGCCGACCCGGCAAGGCATCAGGACATCGAGCCGACCGACTGGGTCCGCGATGCCGTCGACTCTCAGCCGCTCACTGCAGTCGGCGACGTCTTCGCGATGAACATGTTCCACGTGGGACAAGGCGGCGACTATCGCATGCACAACAAGGTCACCGTCTTCGACCGTGATTCCGCGATTGCCTGGGAGCCCGGCCAGGCGAGCAAGTCCGGCACCGTCAACTACGGCGGGTGGGAGTGGCGTTACGACCTCAAGCCGACGGATGAAGGCACCGACGTAACCCTGAATTACGACTGGTCCGGCGCCAGCAAGGAAGTTCGGGCGGTCGTCCCGTTCCCCGCCGTCAATGAGGACTACCTCGGGAAATCGTTGGCTGGGCTAGCCGCACTCGCCGAGTGAATTCCGGTCGTCGGGCGTTCGCTCGACGACCGGAATTCTCTAGAGGCTACTTCGTTGAGGTGGCCGGAGGTGCTGCGTCGGTCGGGCTGGCCGGCGTAGTCGCGCCGGCTTCCGGCTTCGAGTTGCCGGTCGGCGCGGCTGGCTGGTTTGGCGTCGTTGTGGTCGTCGGCGGCGTCGATTCGGTGCTCGTCGGCGGCGTCGAGGTCGATGGCGTGCTCGGCGTCGTACTGTCGCTCGGGCTCGCCGACTGGCCCACAGACGGCGACGTCGAGGTGCCGTCCTGCGGAGCGGTGGTCGAGGTTGATGGAGTCTGGTTGTGGGTGTCCGACGGTTGGGCGGGAGTCGACGGCGGAGTCGTCTTGCCCTCGACGACCTGCTGCAACGATGTCCGATTGCCGCCCGAGATCGACTCGCCGGACGCGAGCTCGTAGCCGGTAATTCCGACCAGCGCAACCACAAAGATCGCACCAGCGCCGATGAGGATCGGGCGTAGGCGTAGCCGACGCAATTTGTCTTCGGGTACGTCGACCAGCAACTCTTCGATCTGGTCAGGCTCGTTGGGCGAGACGCCGGAATCGTGTGCGGTCACGTCGTCCCGGTGAGGTTGACGGTTGCTTGTACCCCGAGAATCCGGGATCTGTGTCGCCAGTTCCGCCGTACTGGACGCGGCGCCGGCTTGGCGCTCGATAACCCGACCGTCGGCTCCACGGCGGCGTACTTTGCCGACGATCGCGGTAGGTAGGGAATCCAACGCAATGTCCGTGGGCCGCTGACCGTCGAGCCGTTTGACGCGCACCACTTCCACCGCCGCCTTCGCCGCGGCGCGGGTATGTCGCAATGAAGTCGTATAGAGCGACGCGGCGACCGCCGAGATCACGCTGATGACCGCAGCGCCAATGATCGTGCCCGCAACGCCGAGCTGGGAGCCTAACGCCGCCGCGGTAGCCGCTGCGAGCGAACCGCCAATGACCTGGGTGAGCGAAAGGTCGAACTTCTTGGCGGGTTTTGGCTCTTTCGACTCCGGAACGGATTCATCCGGGTCGGAAGAGGACGGACGGGCGTGGTCTGAGTTCATATCTCCGTTTGGGCAGACTTCTAGCTTTGATCACAATTGGCTAACGTTTATCCCAACGGTTCTGACGACCGAAACATGCCCGTCTGACGCCGACGTAAGACACATCACGACCGGCCGCGGAATTGTTACCCAGGGTAGTAGTGGCGCAGTGCCTCGTCGATACGAGCACGGTCGGGAATCGCGTCGACCGCACCGCGCTCTTGTACGGCCAGCGCGGCCGCCGCGCTGGCAAACCGCAACCGTTCCACCGCGGGCAGACCCTCGACGGTGGCCGCGGCATACGCACCGGAAAACGTGTCGCCGGCACCGGTCGTGTCGACCGCGGTGACGTGCGGTGCGTTGATCCGCACTGGCTCTGTGCCGCGGGTAGCGAGCAGCGAGCCGGCCGCACCGAGCGTGATCAGAACGCCTGGCACCGACCCGAGGATCACCGTCGCGACCTCTTCGGGCGTACCCTGCGTGCCGGCGCTCAGCGCGGCCTCGTGCTCGTTGACGATCAGCAGGTCGAGGTTTTCGAGCAGGTCGGCGGGCAGTTCGGCGTACGGCGCGGCGTTGAGCATGACCTGCACGCCTGCTGCACGGGCGATCGAGGCCGCCGCGGTCACCGTTTCGATTGGCACCTCGAACTGCATGAGAAGCACGTCGGCCCGCCGGATGATGTCGGCCTCGGCCTCGGTCAAGTCGGTGTAGCCGGCGTTGGCGCCCCCGATGACGACGATCGCGTTTTCGCCCTGCGCATCGACCATGACGTACGCCGTACCGCTCGACCCGTCGGTGCGGCGTACCGCTGACACATCGGCCCCGGCGCCGGCCAGTCCGTCGAGGAGCATCCGGCCCGCGTCGTCGTTGCCGACCGCGCCGAGGAAGGTCGTCGGCGCCCCGGACCTAGCCACCGCGACCGCCTGGTTAGCGCCTTTGCCACCGCAGCCGCGGCTGATCGTGTCGGTCAATACCGTTTCGCCGGGTGACGGGATCCGCTGTAAAGCGATCACGACGTCGAGATTGGCACTGCCTAGTACGACGACGCTCACGACATACTCCCAGGGTCGGCTGCTGTTGGCGGTGACGCTACCGAAACGCCCCCGCGCCACCGCACCCGGAGACCTCGGCACGGACGGGCGGACATTCGTGACGGACGGGCGGACATTCGTGACGGACGGGCGGACATTCGTGACGGACGGGCGGACATTCGTGACGGACGGGCGGACATTCGTAGCGGACGGGCGGGCTGACAAATGTCACTAGCGACCCGTGTCGGCGTACCGGAAATCCCTGACGGACCGCACTACCTGCAACGGCCCGCGCCCAGCAGGCTTGAGTCATGACAACAACACCAAGCGTCGAAGTCAACGAACTGCGTCGAAGCTACGGCGGCGACGGCGGTTATGAGGCCGTCCGAGGCGTGTCGTTCGAGGTACGCCGCGGCGAGTTGTTCGCGCTGCTGGGCACGAACGGCGCGGGCAAAACCTCGACTCTCGAGGTCGTCGAGGGACTGTCACGCCCGACCGGCGGCACCGTGCGGGTACTCGGCAAGGACCCGTACGCCGACCGCTCCGCCGTACGGCCCGATATCGGCATCATGCTGCAATCAGGCGGACTTCCGGGCGACCTGACCGCGCTGGAGACCGCTCGCATGTGGGCCGACAGCCTGGTCCGGGCCCGGCCGCCGCAGGAGGCGCTCGAGATGGTCGGGCTGGCGCATCGCGCCTCCGTGGCCGTCAAGGCGCTGTCCGGCGGTGAACGTCGCCGGCTCGATCTCGCGCTCTCGCTCACCGGGTGGCCGAAGGTGCTCTTCCTAGACGAGCCGACCACGGGGTTAGACCCGCAGAGTCGCCACGCGACGTGGGCGCTGATCGACAACCTCGTCAAAGAGGGCTGCGCCATCGTGCTGACCACGCACTACCTCGAGGAGGCGCAGAGCCTGGCCGACCACCTCGCGATCATGCACGAAGGTCGGATCGTCGCGGCCGGTACGCCGGAACAGATCGCCGCGGCGTACCCCTCGACCATCGCGTTCGAGTTGCCGCAGGGTCTGCGCTCGACCGACCTGCCCGCCGTAAACGGGGAGCGCACCGTCGATGGCTCCCGACTGACCCTGCGCACCGGCACACTGCAGCGTGACCTCACGATTCTCATGAAGTGGGCCGAAGAACGGTCCCTCACTCTCACCGATCTGCAGGCGCGGTCTGCGTCGTTGGAGGAGGCGTTCCTCGCGATCGCCGGATCCACCGGCCCCGCTGCCTCGCAAACCCTCCCGGAAGGAGTCGCAGCGTGACCACCATGACGACGACCCGACGGCAGCAAGACCGAAGCTCGCTGACCCGCACGATGGCGCTGGCCAAGGCCGAAACCCTGCTGCTGATGCGTAATCGAACCGCGGTCGCCAACTCGATCGCCCTGCCATTGCTTATGGTCGGCGCGCTGTTTGCCGTCGGCGCGTTCAAGTCCGCGACGAGCACCGCCACGGCTGCGGTGTCGGCGTTGGCGGTGATGGCGCTGTGTTTCGTCACCTACTACAACCTCGTGACGACGTACGTCGCCCGCCGCGAGGACCTCGTGTTGAAACGGTTGCGGACCGGCCAGGTCGGTGACGTCGGCATCCTGACCGCCGTAGCGGCACCCAGCATCGTGGTCACGCTGGTCCAGGTGCTCGTGGGGACGGCGGCCTTGCTGGCTATCGGCCAGGACCTATCGATGTCGAACCCGCTGCTGCCGCTGATCGGACTTCTGCTCGGCACGGTCGCGTTCGTCGTACTCGCCGCGGCCAGTACGACGTTCACCAAGACCGCCGAGACCGCGCAGATCACCACGATGCCGATGATCATGATCAGCATGGCGCTGTCCGGGATGTTCTTCCCGCTCAGCGTGCTGCCCGACGTACTGGCAGAGATCGCTCGCCTCCTACCGGCAAGCGCGGTCGTCGAGCTGTTCAATCTCGGCGTAGCCGGCGTGGACCGCTCCGGCAACGTGATCGGTGTGGGTGCGGGCATGACTCAGGCTCTGGTGCCGGTCGCCGTACTGGTGGCGTGGACCATCATCGGGGTAGTGACGTGCAGTGCACGGTTTCGCTGGGAGCCTCGCAGCTAATCGCGCACAATCGGTTAGGTCCGGCAAAGTGGTCGTTATCGCGACCACTTTGCCGGACGTTAGGCGGTCGACCACGACCATCAGGCACGATGTAACAGCGGACCAAGAGAGCCTCAATACGAAGGAGATCTGTGGCGGGCGTCAGACAGTGGTGGCTGGGACACAGCAACCCCGAACGGTTCGAGATCTACACCGTGTGGAGCCTCTATTTCATCCTGCTGATCGAACCGTTCCTCTGCCTCGGCCTGGTCGGGCGCGTGGCTCCCGGCCGGATGAACGCGTACGGCGTGTACGGCGTGGGCACCCTCGTACACGCATTCCTGTGCATCCTCGTATTGCGCGCGAGCTTTGAGCACGTCAAGTCGAAACGACCAGTCAACCGATACCTGCTAGTCGGACTGGCGGCGATAACCCTCGCTATGGTCGTGCTCGCGTGGTTTACCTTCGACTGGTTCGTCGCGGACGATATAGGTGGCCGGATGTGGGGGTCGCTCATTCCCGTCGCATTCGCGCTGGGAGCCGCGTGCCCTCTGCTCGCGCGTCGCCAGCTGTGGTTCGGCGCGCTCGCCGTACCCGTCGTCTTCGCGGCGGCGGCCGTGATCGGCGGGCCCGAGCGGCTCGGCGTCGTCGCCGTCGTGATCTCGTCCGGCGCGGTCATCCTGGGCGCCATCTTCACCGTCCGGATGTCGATTGCGATGGTCGGCCTCGTGTGGGAAATCGACCGATCCAAACATGCTGGCGCTGCGCTGGCTGTTGCCGAAGAACGACTGCGCTTCTCCCGCGATTTACACGACGTGCTGGGGCGCAACCTGTCGGTCATCTCGGTGAAAAGTCAGCTCGCCGCGGAGTTTGCGAGCCGGGGCCGTCCGGAGGCGAGCGACGAGATGCAGGAAGTACGCCGGATCGCCGACGACTCGCTGCGCGAGGTCCGCGAGGTGGTCCGCGGCTACCGAAAGAGTCATCTCGACACCGAACTCACCGGGGCGCAGGCGATCTTGCGTGCGGCCGGGATCGACTGCACGGTGGACGGTTCGGCCGGCGACCTGCCCGTACAGGCGCACGATGCGCTCGGCTGGGTTGTCCGCGAAGCGGTCACCAACGTGATCCGACACAGTGCCGCCGGCACATGCGCGATCACACTGATTCGACGGTCCGAGCCGGACGAGATTGCGCTTGTCGTGTGGAACGACGGCGCGCGGCAGTCGGGCCCGGCCGTGTCCGGTAGTGGACTGGCCGGATTGTCCGAGAGGCTCGGATCTGTGGGCGGCACACTAGAGTCTGCGCAGCCTGCTCCTGGCGAGTTCAGGCTCACCGCGACGATTCCGGCCAAGGCCTGGCTGCCGCGTGTCAATACGGATGTGAAGTCGTGAGCGACAATTCAGCCGACGCGATTCGGGTCCTCCTCGCCGACGACGAAACCCTCATCCGCGACGCACTGCGTGCGCTACTCAACCTCGAGGGCGATATCGACGTCGTTGCGGTCGCCGGCAGTGGTGAAGAAGTCCTCGAGATGACCGATCTGGCGGTTGATGTCGTCGTATTGGATCTGCAGATGCCCGGCATCGACGGGATCGAGACGGCCGAGCGGCTGCAGTCGACGTACCCGGATATCGCCACGATGATCGTCACGGGGCACGGCCGCCCGGGCTATCTACGCCGAGCGCTGGCCGCCGGGGTGCGAGGGTTCCTGCCCAAGACTGTGTCGGCGACGGTGCTGGCCTCCGTCGTACGTACCGTCCACGAGGGCGGGCGGTACGTCGATCCGGAGCTCGCCGCGGAGGCGATCAGCGCTGGTGACAGTCCGTTGACGCCCCGCGAGGCCGACGTACTCGAGCTGTCCGGAGCCGGTGCGCCGATCGAGGAGGTCGCTCAACGCGCACACCTGTCGCCCGGCACCGTGCGCAACTACCTGTCCTCGGCCATGGGCAAGCTCGACGCGACCAACCGACATGAAGCGGTGCAGATCGCCCGCCGCCACGGCTGGATCTAGGACCGGCGAGTCGCTAGCGCGGATCGGCCGGCGTACGAACGATCGGACGGATCCGGCGGCTGTCATCACGCACCTCACCGACCAGCTCTTCGAGCACGTCCTCAAGCGCGACGATACCCAGCGCCTCACCGTGGGCGCCGCGCACAAGCGCCAGGTGCGCACGCGCGCGCTGCATCTCGGTGAGCACCGTGCGCAGCGAGTTGGTCAGCAGGACCTCAGGGAGCGGGCGTACGACGTCCGGCCGAATCGGCTGCATCCGCTCTGCCGGATCCATCGTCAGCACGTCCTTGATGTGGATATACCCGATCGGCTTGAGGTTCGGACCGGTGATCGGGAAACGCGAGAATCCGTGCGCACACGCGTCTTCGGCCTGCGCCGGAGTCACGGTCTGCGGCAGCATCCGCATCTTCGACATCGGAATCAGCACCTTGCTGACGTCGTAGTCCTCGAACTGCAAAGCACCAAGCAGCAGCCGTTCGTCGTTGGACTCGAGCATCCCTCCGGTGCGGGACTCGCCGACGAGCGACGCGACCTCATTTCGAGTGAAGGTGCTGGTCACCTCGTCCTTCGGCTGCACCCGCAGCGTACGCAAGCCAAGGTTGGCGATCTTGTTGAGCAGCCAGATGATCGGATACAAGATCGCGACGATGACCATCAAAACCGGGGCGAGGACGTACGCCGACCGCTCCGGCCCGGCGAGCGCAATATTCTTCGGCACCATCTCGCCGATGACGACGTGCAGGTAGGTGACGATCGCGATCGCGATGACGAATGCGATCGGATGCTGCGCACTGTCCGGTACGCCGAGCGCGCGGAACGGTCCCTCGAGGAGGCTGGCGATGACCGGTTCGCTGATCGAACCGAGTGCGAGCGAGCAGATGGTGATGCCTAGCTGCGCCCCGGCCATGGCGATGGAGACGTGCTCGATCGCGTAGAGCGTGATCTTGGCGATCCGTGAACCGCCCTGTGCCTTCGGTTCGACGCGGGTACGGCGCGCCGAGATCAGCGCAAACTCGGCCGCCACGAAAAAGGCGTTGGTGAGCAGCAGGACGATGGTGAGGATGATTCCGGCGTACCAGCTCACGACCGGTCACCGCCCTCGTCGTCCGAGTCCGAGTCCCTGTCCTTGGCCGAGGCCGAGTCCGAGTGGTCGTCCGCGTCATCCTCTTCGGGCAGCTCTTCCATGCTGATGCGGACCGAGTCGACCCGATGATCGTCGATCTCCAGGACCTCGAAGTTCGCGAGCATCGGGTGGCCGTCTTCTCTACTCGGTGCCTCGATGGTCACGACGTCGCCGACCTCCGGGAACCGACCGAGCTCGACCGTGATGAGCCCGCCGAGGGTTTCGTAGTCGTCGTCCTCAGGGATCTCCAGGCCGATCAGCTCGGACGCCTCGTCCGGTCGCAGCAGGCCCGGCGCGATCCATCGTCCGTCGATGTCGAGCGTCGCGGCGTCTTCCTCGTCATCGTGCTCGTCGCGCACTTCACCGACCAGTTCCTCGATGAGGTCCTCGAGCGTGACCAGGCCCGCGATGCTGCCGAACTCGTCGATCAGCACCGCCATCTGCAGGCCGCCTTCGCGCAGCTGATCCATCAGATCGTCGAGCTCGAGGGTGTCCGGTACGACGACCGGTTCGCTGAGAATCGACCCGACGAGCGTCGTACGCCGCTGGTCATAGGGCACGCCGAGGGCGCGTCGCAGGTGACCGACGCCGACCACCCGGTCGGTTGTTTCGTCGAGCTCGGCGATCACCGGGAACCTTGAGAAGCCGGTCTCGTGGGCCAGCTCGATCAGGTTGTGGACGGTGTCATCGGGGTCGAGCACCGTCATCTGGGGCCGCGCGGTCATCACGTCATGGGCGCGGTGCTCGCCGAGGACCAGTGAACGCTCGAGCAGGTCGGCGGTCTCTTCGGCCAGCGTGCCCTGGTTCGCGGAGTGCCGCACGAGCGCGCCAAGCTCTTCGGGGGAGCGGGCCGAGGCAAGCTCTTCCTGAGGCTCGATGCCGACCAGCCGCAGGATCTTGTTCGCCGTACCGTTGAACAGCCTGATCACGTGCGCGGTGGACTTGGTGAATCGGCGCTGGAACCCTTGTACGGCGCGGGCCACCTCCCGTGGCTTCGCCAGCGCGAGGTTCTTGGGGATCAACTCCCCAAAGATCATCGTCACAGCGGTGGCCACGACCATCGCGATGGTTACGCTGACCGAAGTGACCACGGAGTCGGTCATGCCGAATGATCTCAGCGGCCCGCGGAGCAGTTCGGACAGCGACGGCTCGGCCAGGAAGCCGATCGCGAGGTTGGTGATCGTAATGCCCAACTGCGCACCGGAAAGTTGCGTGGACAGCGACTTCAGCGCTTTTTGGACGCCCTTAGCCCGCTTATCACCGGATGCTGCCTCATGCTCGACACTGGCACGGTTGACCGTGACGAACGCGAACTCCGCCGCCACGAACGCGCCACAGACGGCGACCAGGACCATCGCGATAAACAGCAGGACGAGTTCGATCATCACTGCACGGTTTCGGTACGCCGACGACCCGCTCTAGGTCTACAACTATCGCCGCCTGGGTCGGAACCGCTGGGCATGATCTCCATCCTGGTTGGCCACGGTCGGTGGCAAATACTGGTATCGCAGCATGAGAACTGCGTAACCGCTCCCTGTGGAAACGTTGAGACCCATTAAACCGTTCCAGCACGGCGTTGGGGAGGGCCAGCATAAAGATCACGTCACAAACGATCGATCCGTCACCTTCGACGCGCCACCCGCCACGACAATCCGTCGTCGGCCCGCCCGACATTCGTGACGGACCGCCGGACATTCGTGACGGACGGCCCGACATTCGTGACGGACCGCCGGACATTCGTGACGGACCGCCCGGCATTCGTGACGGACGGCCCGACATTCGTGACGGACGGCCGGACATTCGTGACGGATCGTGGGTTAGTGGTTGGACAGCGTCGGCTCGCCCAGTACGGCCGCCTCAGCGTCGTCGGCAACGTCGTCGTACTTGCGCACGGTGAGCCGCAGCGGGACTTCCTTGATCATGATGACCGCGACGAGGCTGACCAAAGCGACGATCCCGGCAACGAGGAAGATCCGCCCGGTGGCATCGCCGTACGACGCCCGCACTACCTCGACGACCGGAGCGGGCAGGTGCTTGAGGTCGAGCACGCTGACGCCCGCACCGCCCGACTGACTCATGTCAATCCCGAGCGCGCCGAGCCCGGAGGCGATCTTGCTGCCGACCTGGTTGGCCAAGATGGCGCCGAGGACCGATACGCCGATCGCGCCGCCCAGCGACCGGAAGAAGGCGACCGCGCCGCTGGCCGCACCAACGTTGGTGACGTCGACGGTGTTTTGTACGGCGAGCACGAGGTTCTGCATCAGCATGCCCATGCCGAGGCCGAGGATCAGCAAGAAGAGGCATACGTGCCACACCGGCGTGGTGTGGCTGATCGTGGAGAGCAGGCCGAGGCTCGCGATGAGCATGATGCTGCCGGCGACGATGTAGCGCTTCCATTTGCCGATCCGGCTGATGAGGGCGCCCGAGCCGGCCGATCCTACGAGGGAACCGAGCATCATCGGAATCATCAGCAGACCGGCCGCGGTCGGCGTGTAGCCCTGCGCGACCTGGAAGTACTGGCCGATGAACACCGAACTGCCGAACATCGCGATGCCGACCGAGACGCTCGCGATGATCGCGAGCATCGTCGTACGGTCGCGCAGGACGAACGGCGGAACTAGTGGTTCGGAGTGACGACGCTCGATCATGACCGCGATTATCGTTGCGACAATCGTGCCGCCGACAAACATGGCGCTCGGCCAAGAGACCCAGTCAAAGCTCGATCCGGCGAACGATACCCACATGAGCGGCAGGCTCGCGGCGATCGCGATGAACAATGCACCCCAGTAGTCGATCTTGACGTCGCGCTTAATGGTCTCGATCTTGAGGAAACGCTGCAGTACGCCGAGGCTGATCAGTGCAAGTGGCACGCAGACGAAGAACGTCCAACGCCAGCCGAGTGCCGGCGCGTCGACGATGACGCCGCCGAGCAACGGTCCACTGATGGTGGCGACGGCCATCGTTGCGCCCATGTAGCCGCTGTAGCGGCCGCGGTCGCGCGGCGGAATGATCGAGCCGATGATCGACTGGGCCAACGCGGTCAACCCGCCCATACCCAGGCCCTGCAGGCCGCGGCAGGCCAGCAACTGGCCGACGTCTTGGGAGAATCCGGCGAGCACGGAACCTGCGACGAAGACGAGAATGGCGATCTGTACGAGCGTCTTCTTGTTGACCAGATCCGACAGCTTCGCCCAGATCGGGGTCGAGACGGTCATGGTCAGCAGGGAGATCGTGACGACCCAGGTGTACTCGGTCTGGCTTCCGTCGAGATCACCAATGATCGTCGGCAGCGCGTTCGAGACGATGGTCGAGCTAATGATGGCGGTAAACAAGGCCGCAAGAAGCCCGAAGAGCACCTCGAGGATCTGACGATGCGTGAGTCCGTCGGAGGCCGCCTGTGGACGGGTTCCAGTCGTGGAGCTAGGCATGGACGCCTTTCGATTTGAAGACTCGTTACTTGCGGTACGCAACTTTACAACCGATTGCTTGGCACACGCAACTAGTTGTGTGATACGTCATTTACACCCGTGACGTGGGTGTGCGCTCCTTAAACGGTCGGGGCGGGCGGTTCGTCGTACTTGCGAACCGTCAGGCGTAGCGCCACCTCTTTGATGCACGAGACCGCGATCAGGCTGACCGCCGCGATCCCGGCCGCGACCAGGAAGATATGCGCGGTGGCATCGGCGTACGCCGTCTGCACGAGATTGAGCACCGGCGCCGGCAGATTGGCAGCATCACGAAGGCTGTCGCTGGAACCGCTGCCCGGGTCGATCCCGAGCGCGGGAAGACCGGCCGCAATGTGGCTGCTCACCTGGCTGGCCAGGATCGCGCCCAGTACCGACACGCCGATCGCGCCGCCGAGCGTCCGGAAGAACGCGACCGCTCCACTGGCCGCGCCCACCTGTGTGACGTCCACGGTGTTTTGGACCGCCAGCACGAGGTTCTGCTGCATCATGCCCATTCCGAGGCCCATCATCATCATGCCGACGGCGACGTGCCAGTACGGCGTCGTACGGCCGGAGAATCCGAGCACGGCGAGCCCCGCGGTCAGCAGTACCGCACCGATGACCAGATAT
This sequence comes from Antricoccus suffuscus, assembly GCF_003003235.1. Lineage (NCBI taxonomy): Bacteria > Bacillati > Actinomycetota > Actinomycetes > Geodermatophilales > Antricoccaceae > Antricoccus > Antricoccus suffuscus. The sequence continues at coordinate 90,864 of NZ_PVUE01000004.1, read as the reverse complement.
CGCTTCCACCGACCGAACCTGGTAATCAAGTTGCCCGCGCCGATCGAGCCGAGAAGCGACCCTGCCATCATCGGTATCAGCATGATCCCGGCCTGGGTGGGCGAGTGGCCCTGCGCGGTCTGGAAGAACTGGGTCAGAAAGACCGACATGCCAAACATTGCGCAGCCCACGGCGAGCCCGGCAATCGTGGCGAGCAACGTCGTACGCTCGCGCATTACCTTCGGCGGCACGAGCGGCTCCGGATGCCAGTGCTCGACCCACACGGCGAGTACGACGGCGATCGCCGTAGCTGCAAGGAACGCCGCGGACGGCCAGGACACCCAGCCGAAGTCATCGCCGGCCAGCGATACCCAGATCAGCGGCAAGGTCGAGGCCACGGCAACCAGAATGCCGCCGAGATAGTCGATCTTGATCGGCCGCTTGATGGTCTCAATGCGCAGATGACGCTGCAGGATGACCAGGCTGATGAGCGCGAGCGGTACGCAAACGTAGAAGCACCACCGCCAGCCGAGCGCGTCGGCATCGACAATGACGCCACCGATCAGCGGTCCACTCACCATTGCCAGCGCACCGGTCGCGCCCATGTAGCCGCTGTAACGGCCGCGGTCGCGCGGCGAGACGATTGATCCGATGATCGACTGAGACAGCGCCGTCAGCCCGCCCATCCCGATGCCTTGGATTGCGCGACATGAGAGCAACTGACCCATGCTCTGCGACATGCCCGCGAGGATCGAGCCGGCCACGAAGATGACGATCGCGATCTGGACGAGGACCTTCTTGTTGAACAGATCGGAGAGCTTGCCCCAAATCGCCGTCGAGACCGTCATCGCCAGCAAGGACGCGGTGACCACCCAGGTGTACTGGGTCTGACTTCCCTTGAGTTCGCCGACGATGGTGGGTAGCGCGTTAGCGACGATCGTCGAGCTTGAGATGCAAGTAAAAAGGGCCGCCAGAAGGCCGACCATGACCTCGAGGATCTCGCGGTGGGTCCGCGTGTACTCCGGCTCGTCGGTCGAGGCCGAGGTCGAACTCGACTCGGCGGTTCTCGGAGTCGCCATGGACGTCCCTTCTGGCAGGATCACATCCCCATTGGACTGTTACTTGTAGTCAACAACGTTATGGCCCGGCGGTCCAGTTTTGCAACCGCGTTCTAATTTGGCCTCCCGGCCCGGAGACAGACCCCGTACGGCCGTCCGGATGGGTCCTCGTTGAGGGCACTATCGACGACGCGGGATGGTGTCGACCTTGTCCCAGCCGCGCCGTCGCGCTCGTGAGCCCTCATGCTCGTCGCGGCTGCGATACAGCACGTATGGACGGAAAACGTAGCCCAGCGGGGCGGTAAATACGTGCACGAGACGGGTGAAGGGCCATAGCGCAAACAGCGCAATGGCGAGTACGCCGTGGATCTGGAAGCTCAGCGGAGCATGGACCATCAGTTCCGGTTGCGGGTTGAAGTAGAAGATGCTTCGGAACCAGACCGAAACGCCTTCGCGGTAGTTGTAGGTCCCGCCCACGCCGGTGCCCGTGTTGACCAGCCCGGTCAAGATCACTGCGGCAAGCATGAGATACATGAGCTTGTCCATCTTGGTCGTCGCGCCCAGCACGGCTTTGGTGAAGCGACGCCGGTAGAGCAGTCCGATGAGGCCGACGATGGTGAACACGCCCGCGATGATGCCGACCGAGATAGCCATGAAGTGGTAGATACCCTCGGAGATTCCGACCGCGTCGGTCCAACTCTGAGGGATGCCCAACCCCATCACATGGCCCAAGAACACCGCCAGGATTCCAAAGTGGAACATCGGATTCGCCCAGCGCAGGATCCGGCTCTCATACATCTGGCTGGACCTGGATGTCCAGCCGAACTTGTCGTACCTGTAGCGCCAGACATGACCGAGAACAAAGATGGTGAGACAGATGTAGGGGAAGATCAGCCACAGGAACACATCGCGGAAGTTGTCCATCACACGCCTCCGGGCATGGGTAGCAAATCAGGAGTGCCGTACGGATTGAGGCCCACTTGCTCGTCTTCGGGCCCGTCGGCGGCGAGCCGTTGAATCGCTTCGTAGTCCGTGCCCTTCAGCGCGGGCAGCGTGGCACACACCGCCTCAAGCGCTCCGCGCCACGGTGATTCGATCTCTATCAGGTGAAGACGGAGTAGTTCGAGGCCGGCGCGGTTGTCCAAGATGATCTTGAGTCCGGCCTGAAGATCGGTGGTAGCTGCAAACTCGAGTACGACGCACAAGTGATCGGGCAGCTGATCATCGGTGAGAATCAAGCCGGCCTTCGTGTAGACCTGCTTGATGCGCAGCAGCGCCAAGCCACGTTTTCTGGTCTCGCCGTTCGAGAAGTACGTCAGAAATAGGCACCCTCGTCGCCGCGTGTCGAATGTGTCGACGTAATCACTTTGCAAGTCGTACAGCGACTGACGACGAAGGTGACCGATCGTCGTCTGCAGACCCGCGCCGATTTTAGCCGGCAAGCTGGCCGTGACCTCGGTGAGAAACTCCAGCCGGGCCAGCAGCTGCTCGTCCGGGTAGTCCATCAGAATCGACGCGGACTGCCACGCGCGGATCAACTCGTCCGCCGAGAATTTCAGGGACGAGACCTTCGGGATCATGGCTGGTCCTCAGTAGCGGCCGACGAGTCGTGCGGGTGAGGAAACAGTCCATCGGGCGTGCCCTGGCCGTCCCAGTTCAGCAGGTTGATCCGTACCCCTTCGGGACGCCCTGGGCCGTCAAACGAGCCGATGCCCGGGTCGGCACCCATGTTGGGATCCGCGCCGAAGGACGCGTCGAAGCCACCCATGCCGGGCCCTCCGTCGACGTTGAGGGAACACTCGGTGGCGATGTTTTCCAGCTTGTGCGCGTCCTCGTAGTGAGCAGGCGGAATCACGTACCGCTCCTCGTACTTGGCGATCGCAAGGAGCCGGTACATATCCCGGATTTCTTGGCCGGTCATGCCCACCGACTCGGCGATCGACTCGTCGGTCTCCCACCCCATGTTGATGTCACGCATGTAGGAGCGCATTGCGGCGAGTTTGCGCAGCACCCGATCGACCGGCGCGGTGTCTCCCGCGGTAAACAATCCGGCCAGGTAGTCAATCGGGATCCGCAGTTTGTCAATGGCCGCGAAAAGGTTATCCCGTCGCTCCGCGTCCTCACCGGTCTCGCTTACGGCGTCCACCACGGGCGACAGTGGCGGTATGTACCAGACCATCGGCATCGTGCGGTATTCCGGATGCAGCGGCAGCGCAACCTTGTACTCGTTGATCAGCGCCCAGATCGGCGAGTGCACGGCGGCCTCGATCCAGTCGTCCGGGATGCCTGCGAGCTGCGCCTCTCGGATTACCTCCGGATCTTTCGGGTCCAAGAAGACGCCGCGCTGCGCTTCGTACAGTCCATGTTCGTCCTTGGTCGACGCCGCCTCCAGCACCTTATCGGCGTCGTACAACATCAGGCCGAGGTAACGCAATCGCCCGACGCACGTCTCGGAGCAGATCGTGGGCTGACCGACCTCGATACGCGGATAGCAGAAGGTGCACTTTTCGACCTTGCCGGTCTTGTGGTTGAAGTACATCTTCTTGTAGGGGCATCCGCTCACGCACTGACGCCAACCGCGGCAGCGGTCCTGGTCGACCAGCACGATTCCGTCCTCTTCGCGCTTATATATCGCGCCGGTCGGGCAGGACGACACACACGACGGGTTGAGACAGTGCTCGCAGATCCGCGGCAGGTAGAACATGAAGGCCTGCTCGTACTCGAACTTGACCTTGTCGCCGACCTTTTGGAGGATCGGGTCGTTGTGTCCGTGCTCGACGGAGCCGGCGAGATCGTCGTCCCAGTTGGACGACCAGGTGACTTTTGTGTCCTCGCCGGTGAGCAGCGATTTCGGCCGGGCTACCGGCATGTGGTCCTGAGCCGGCGCCGTGGTGAGATTCTCGTAGTCGTAGGTCCACGGCTCGTAGTAGTCGTTGATGCCGGGCAGGTTGGGGTTGGCGAAGATCGTCGCCAGGTTCTTCAGCCGCCCTCCGGCCTTCAGCTTCAGCCGGCCACGCTTGTTAAGCGTCCAGCCGCCCTTCCACTTCTCCTGGTCTTCGTAGGTGCGTGGGTATCCCTGACCTGGCCGGGTCTCCACGTTGTTGAACCAGACGTGTTCGGCGCCGGACCGGTTGGTCCAGACCTGTTTGCAGGTGACCGAGCACGTGTGGCACCCGATGCACTTGTCGAGGTTCATCACCATCGCCATCTGCGCCATGACCCGCATTAGTACGTCACCTCTTGGCTGCGGCGACGGATCACGGTGACCTCGTCGCGTTGGTTGCCGGTGGGGCCCATGTAGTTGAACGCGTAGGTCAACTGGGCGTAGCCACCGATCATGTGGGTGGGTTTGATCATCAACCGGGTGAGCGAGTTGTGGTTACCCCCTCGCTCGCCGGACGTCTCGGACAGCGGCATGTCGATGAGCCGGTCCTGAGAGTGGTACATGTAAACCGTGCCTTCGGGCATCCGATGGGAGACGATGGCCCGGGCGTTGACTACACCGTTGCGGTTGACCGCCTCGATCCACTCGTTGTCCTTCACGCCGATCTTCTGCGCGTCCTGAGGGCTTATCCAGATCCCCGGCCCGCCGCGAAACAGCGACAACATCAGCAAGTTGTCTTGGTACTCCGAATGAATCGACCATTTGTGGTGCGGCGTGAGGTAACGGACCGACACACCCTTGCTGGGGGTAGCACCGATCTCGGGCTCGTCGAAGAGCGCGGTCATGTCCAATGGCGGGCGGAAGGTCGGTAACCCTTCGCCAAGCTCAGTGATCCAGTCGTGATCCAGGTAAAAATGTTGGCGCCCGGTGAGCGTGTGCCACGGCTTGAGCCGCTCCACGTTGATCGTGAACGGCGAGTAGCGCCGCCCCCCGCTCTCGGATCCGGACCATTCAGGCGAGGTGATCACCGGCACCGGCCCGCGTTGGGTCTCGGCAAACGTGACCCGTTTGCCCTCGTGTTCGGAGGCAAGATCGTGCAAGAGCGTTCCGGTTCGCTTCTCCAAGGTCTTGAAGCCCTGGGTCGCCAGATGCCCGTTCGTCGTGCCGGACAAGGTCAAGACCATCTCGCAGGCCTGAACGGCGTCCAGAATGTCGGGCCGCCCGTCCGCGAAACCCCCGCGTACGACGCCGTTCTTCGCCTTGAGGTCCCCGATCTCACGGGTCAGGTCGAACGTGACTCCCTTGGTGGTCGCGCCGAGCGTGTCCATGAGCGGACCGACGGCGCGCATCATGTCGCCGACGGCGGTGTAGTCCCGTTCGACTTCGATGAGCTTCGGCATCGTGACGCCGGGCTCGGGCTCGCAGTCGCCGTACTTCCAGTCCCGCACCCTGCCGTGTGGTGAAGCCATCGCGTCTGGCGTGTCATGGGTCAGCGGCGCCGCGACCACATCTGTCTGTTTACCGAGGTGGCGCTCGGCAAGTTTGCTGAAAACGCGGGAGATCTGCTGCCAGGCATCCCAGTCGGTGCGTGACTGCCAGGGCGGCGAGATCGCCGGGTTGAACGAGTTGACGAACGGGTGCATGTCGGTCGTGGACAGGTCGTGCTTCTCGTACCACGTCGCGGCCGGCAGCACGATATCCGACAAGAGCGTGGAGCTAGTCATCCGAAAGTCGAGGGTTGTCAGCAGGTCAAGTTTGCCGATCGGCGCGTGGTCGTGCCATGTCACCTCGTTCGGGCGGAATCGTTCGGCGGTTTCCTTCGCGCTGATTGTGTGCGATGCGCCGAGTAGGTGGTTCAGGAAGTACTCGTTACCCTTTGCCGAGGAACCGAACAAGTTGGACCGCCACAGTGACAGCACGCGCGGGAAGTTCTCGGGCGCGTCGGGGTCTTCGGCGGCGAACTTCAATCGCCCGGCCTTCAACTCCTCCACTATGTAGTCCTTGGTCGACTTGCCTTCTTGACGGGCCTGCGCGGTAATCACCAGTGGGTTGCGGTCGAAGGTCGGGTACGACGGCATCCATCCCAAACGCGCGGACTGGGCGATCACGTCGGCCGTGGTCTTGCCGGCGAGCTGGCCCTTGCCGGTCTGGGCGGTCAAGGTGTCGGCGCCGAACTGGTCATAGCGAAACTGGTCCGTGTGCAGGTACCAGTACGCCGTCTGCACCATATTGCGCGGCGGCCGGACCCAGTCCAAGGCGTTGGCCAGCTGGGTGTAGCCGGTCAGCGGGCGGACTTTTTCCTGCCCGACGTAGTGCGCCCAGCCGCCACCGTTGACACCCTGGCAGCCGGTGATCGTCGTCATCGTCAGGAATGTCCGGTAGATCGTGTCGGAGTGGAACCAGTGGTTGGTGCCCGCCCCCATCAGGATCATCGAACGGCCCTTGGAGTCTTCGGCGTTCTGGGCGAATTCGCGACCGATGCGTTCGGCGGCTTCGGCGGAGACACCGGTGATCCGCTCCTGCCACGCCGGCGTGTATAGGGACTCGGCGTCGTCGTACCCCGCCGGCCACTCACCCGGAAGGCCCGGCCTCCCAACGCCGTACTGCGCCAGCATCAGGTCGAACACGGTGGTCACCAGCCGCCCGGCCACCCGCCGCACCGGGACACCGCGGCGAATGACGCCGACCTCGCCCTGCCCGATGTCGAACCGCGGCATGTCGATCGGCACGTTGTCGTCTGCGTCGTCGATCAGGGACAGCCGAGGATCGACCTCGCCCAGGTCCAGGTTCCACTTGCCCTCCCCGGTTTCGCCGTACCGGTGACCGAGCGTGCCCGGTGGTACGACGAGCCGGTTCGTGACCGAGTCAATCAGCACGGTTTTGAACGCCGCGTTTTCCTGTTCGGGGGCAACCTCGTCGGTGAGGTCCTCGGCGGTCAGGAACTTGCCCGCTGTATAGACCGTCTCGCCGGCGGTGTCCGTTGTCTCGTCAAGGGTGACCAAGAACGGCAGGTCGGTGTATTTTTTGACGTAGCCGGTGAAGTACGGCGTCTGGCGATCGACGTAGAACTCTTTGAGGATCACGTGACCCATCGACATCGCCAGGGCACCGTCCGTGCCGGGCTCGGCCGGCAGCCACTCGTCGGCGAACTTGGTGGCGTCGGCGAAGTCCGGTGACACGACGACGACCTTTTGACCGCGGTAGCGGGCCTCGGTCATCCAGTGCGCATCCGGGGTACGAGTCACCGGGACGTTGGACCCCCACATCATCAGGTAGCTCGCGTCCCACCAGTCACCGGACTCGGGTACGTCGGTCTGGTCACCGAACATCTGCGGGGAGGCGACCGGCATGTCGGCGTACCAGTCGTAGAAGCTCAACATCGACCCGCCGATGAGATTGACGAAGCGCGCTCCGGAAGCGTGCGAGATCATCGACATCGCCGGGATAGGGGAGAATCCGGCCACCCGGTCGGGTCCCCATTTGCGGATGGTGTGGACGTGCGCCGCCGCGACGATCTCGATGGCCTCGTCCCAGGTCGCGCGCACAAGGCCACCCTTGCCGCGGGCGCGTTTGTAGCGCGCCGCGCGTATGGGGTCTTCGGTCACGTCGGCCCACGCGAGGACGGGGTCCTTCAAGCGGGTCTTCGCTTCGCGATACATCTCGAGCAAGACGCCGCGTATGTAGGGATACCGGGTGCGAGTGGGTGAGTAGGTATACCAGGAGAAGGAGGCTCCACGCGGACAGCCCCGGGGTTCGTATTCGGGTTTGTCGGGACCGGTGGTGGGATAGTCGACGGCCTGCGTCTCCCAGGTGATGATGCCGTCTTTGACGTAGACGTTCCAGGAGCACGAGCCGGTGCAGTTGACACCATGGGTCGATCGGACAACTTTTTCGTGACTCCAGCGATCCCGGTAGAAGGCATCACCGGAGCGCCCACCGACCTTGAGCAAGGTACGGCCGTCCGGCGACACCGGCTGGTTCTTGGTGAAGAATCGTCGGGTCCTGATCAAGGCATCTGTCAGTCCACTGTTAATGGTTCTGCTCATGAGCTACCCCTTCAGATTTGCACCGCACGCAAGCAGGACTCGGACAATTGAGTCCGTGATTCGCTCGTGGTTCTACAATCCGTCGTAATAGTTGCACATCGCGAGCAGTAGGTCGATAGCCCCGACGGAATCAACTACCCGCAACCGAGGGGGAGGTTCGCAGTTACGGCTGCAACTCGAGCCGGACCATCGGCAGCGTGGTGACCGGTCGCCCGGTGGCGGACTCGATCGTCGACATCAGTGCGGACCAGGTCCGCGGACGATCCCGCTGGTAGCGCTGCAATGTGGCGGCTACTTCGTCGTCAGTGAGCGGTACGGCGCGCGCCGGGGTGCTCATGCCAAACCCGACCGACACTCCGACCCGGGGATGGGCGAGGACGTTGCGATACCACTGCGCTTGGGTGCCAAATCCGGATGCGACCACATAACTGAGCGGTGACGGCTGCTCGACGACCTCGAGTACGACGTACCGGCGCGCCCCGGATTTGCGGCCGATGTGCTGGAGCATGAGCATGCGATGACCGAGCAGGAACCCGAGTCCCGTTCGGTAGAGGTAGATAGGTGCGCGCACGAAACCCCTGGTGCGTAGTGCTTTCGCGCCAATATCGACAAGTCTCACGTGCGCCTCCGCTCGCCTCGCATATCGCTCACGCTACCCGCCCAGCTATCCGTCGAGTACGCCGTCGACGTACATCCACCGGCCCGCGCGTCGGGTGAAACTGCTGCGCTCGCGGATGACGTCCGCTCCGATCTGCGCCACGAACTCGACCACCCCCGACTCGTCACCCGGCCGGCCGCCCGACGTCGCCACGATCTCGAGGTGGTACGCCGCCGCGTCGAGATCGACATCGATCTGCGGCGGCCGGGCCCGCGGATGCCACGTGCGCATGAGGTAGTCCCCGTCGCCGACGACGTACGCGCTGAACCGTGAACGCATCAGTTCCGCGGCGGTTTCGGCCTGTCGTTCCCCGCGGTGAAGCTGGCCGCAACATGCGTCGTACGGCGCACCCGAGCCGCATGGACAGACCGGAACCACGCCGAAAACACTCATCGGAGCACGGTACCCGGCTAGGACGTCACGGCACTTTGGGCCAGGCGGTACTTCTGTACCTTTCCGGTCGCGGTCGTCGGCAGATCCGCCGCCGCGACGATGGTGATCATGCGCGGGATCTTGAACGCCGCCAGGTGCGTGCGACAGTGTCGGCGCAGAACTTCCGGGTCCAGTACGGCGTCGCCGTCAGGCACCACCCATGCGGCGCCAACCTCGCCCATCCGCTCATCCGGGACGCCAGCGACGTACGCCTGACCGACACCGGGGAAGCGGTTGATCACATCCTCGACCTCCTTCGGCGCCACCAACTCGCCGCCGCACTTGTAGAGCTCGCGGGCGCGGCCGGTCAGCCGCAAATAGCCGTCCGCGCCGACGGATCCGAGGTCTCCGGTACGCAGCCAACCGTCCTCGATCATGCCCGCCGTACGTTCGGGATCTGCGTGATACGCCCGCGTCACGATGGGGCCGCGCACGCTCAGCTCACCCTCGGCACCGTCGGGCAGTGGTTCGCCGGTGAACGGGTCGACCGTGCGGTACTGCGCGAGCCGGCCGTCGTACCCTTCGGTTGCGGCGGCGCCGCCGAGCTTGCAGGCGCCGACCGTCTCGGATACGACCTCGAGCGCGTCGCCGGGCATGGTCAGCGCGGTCGCCGCAGACACCTCGGTCTGCCCGTAACCGGTGTAGACGGTGCGCGGAGCGAGCTCGCGCTGGACCCGTTCCCACAGCCAGACCGGTGCCGGCGCGGCTGCGGAGAACACCGACTCCAGACTGGACAGATCGTAGGCACGCTGGGCAGCCTCCTCGACGACTCCGACGGTCATCGTCGGCACGAACAGCACCTCGTTGACGTGCTCGCGCGCCACCGCTTCGAGCAGCGTGCGTGGGTTGAACACTTGGCGTGGAACGACCGCGCCACCGACGAACATGGCCGCGAGCAGGCCCTCGACGTACCCGAACACGTGGTACATCGGCAGCGCGAAGCAGATCCGCCAGCCGTCCGCGAACCCGCGATGGTAGGCCGAACCGTAGGCGCTGCGCAGCACCATGTCGTGAGTGAGCATCGCCGCGAGCGGATGGCCACTGGTGCCCGAGGTGAACACGATGTCGCAGATCGAATCCGGGTCGGTTTCTGGTGGCGTGATGTCGGTTCCGCGGGCCGCCACGTCGGTGAGACTCAAGGCGCCGTCGCGGCCGCCGCCCACGACTACGACGTACTCCAGCGTGGGAAGTGTCGCGCCGCCGCCGGCGGTTTCCCAGCCGGGCGCTATGGCATCGAGCGCGTCGAGGAAGTCGGTGGCCATCGAGTGCCCGATCGTGACCAGCACCTTGGCCTCGGAGTGCGCGAGCGCGGCCTGCAGCTCCTCGGCTTTGTACTGGAAGTTGAGCGGTACGGCGACCGCGCCAGCCCGTGCCACCGCGATCTTGACCGGCACGAACTCGGCCCGATTGTCGATCAAGATCGCGACCCGGTCGCCCCGTCGTACGCCGAGGTCCGCTAGCCCACCGGCAATCCGCTGCGACTGCGCCGCCACCTCGGCGTACGTCTGGGTCGCCTCGTCGGTGATGACGAACGGCCGGTCACCGAACCTCTCGGCGACCATGTCGAATCGGCCGGACAATGTCGTCGATGTCCACGCGCCCCACCGGGTCTCGAGCGCCTGCCTGCGTTCCGCTATCAAGTCCCCCATGTGCCCGGTTATATACCCTGCATCAGCATTTGCCCAGCCCGGCGACGGCCGTATCGGTCAAGCCTGATAGTCGGTGTTGTCCTGAACGTGCATATACAGTTGCTGCGCGGTGCTGTCGCGGGTCCCGCGTGAGGCCTCCTCCGCGATGTGCCCCACGAGGCCGACCGCGCGCGCCGCAGTGACGATGGTGCGGACGGTCTGCCAGCCGAAACCGAGATCGCCGAGCAGGCCACCGAACGTTCCCGCACCGTTCAGGGTGATCGGCTTGCCGCGCCGCTTCTCGACCTCGGCGTGAACGGCGGTCAGCAATCGGCCGTACTGGCCCAGGACGCCCCACTGCTCGGCGAGTTCGTACCAGCGCACGGTCCGCGGGTCGACAGGCCGGTGGACTGGGTGTCCAAACCCGGGGAGCCGCTCGCCGGTTTCCTCGTACTTATCGGCGATCGCCGTCGCAATTTCCTCTAGCGACGCCTCGGGATGCGCGGCAAAACCATCCGCGAGCATCTTCGTCGTCAACTCCATCGCGCCGAGGTAGACCGACCCGGCGCCGAGCAGACCCGCGGCAACCGCGGCCTGCGTTGCCTCTGGGGCGCCGAGCCAGGTCAGCCGGGCGGCCAACGAACTCGGCGTGAAACCATGTTCGGCGACTCCCAGCATCAGCGCGTTGAGCATCTTCGACTCGCTCTCCTGCGGAAGCCTGTTCTGCGCACCGAGAAATATGAGGTCGGTGAGCGACGCTTTGCCGATCAACTCATTACACAGATCGTGCCCGTAGATGGTGATGGCGTCGGTCGATGAGGTGCCGACGTGAGTGGAGTACATGGTGAATTCCTCTTGCTAGTTCGATGGTTTCATGACAAAACTACCGCGCGCATTGCTCGGCACCGTGACCACATCGGCGGACCAAAAACCAGCGATAGAGCCCGTCCTGCGGGGGTGGTGTCGGGTGTGTCGACGAGCTGGCGGGTGCACAGCAAAACGGGCCCGGCGCCCGATCACCCTAGGGAGATCGAACGCCGGACCCGCCTGCCGTTGGTCAGCGTCCGGTGCGACGCCGGCCGATTCCGACCAATGCGAAACCGAGGGCCAGCATCAGGCCGCCGAGTTCGACCAGCGGGAGCACGTCCGCGCCGGTGTAGGCAAGGTTCGCCCCGTGGTACGTCGGGCCGGCCTTCGTGACCTTGTCGGTCGACGCCGCCTGGACTGGTTCGGTGACCGCGACCGGCTCTATGACAATCGGGTCTTCGACAATCGGGTCTTCGGTCGGCGGAGTTTCGACCGGCGGATCGACTACCGGTGGATCGACTACCGATGGGTCCTCAACTGGCGGATCCACGGAGGGGTCCACCGGCGGCGTCGTACCCGTGACCGTCACCTCGGCAGCGTTGTCCACGCCGGCGACGGCCACGTCATCGGCCGAACCGCCCGCGCTGTTGAAGTAGGTGCCCGGTGTGCCCGAGACCTGTACGCCGAAGTGCATCGACAGCGAACCGCCCGCCGGTACCGTGAAGTTGCCGGTCCAGACCAGTTGGTTGCCGACGATCGTCGGGTCCGCGGTGGTCGCGCCACTCGACGAGCCCGGCACGTAAGTGAACCCGGCCGGCAATGTGTCGACGATGCTGGTCACGTTGATCGCCGTCTGGTTGGGGTTGCCGAAAGTGACCGTGTAGCCGTTCGAGCCACCGGCCTCGGTTGTCGGCGAGTCGGCCGTCTTGGCGGTCGAGATCGGTGCGACACCGAGCGGCGAGAAGATCGTCAGGTGTGCGCGCGTCGCTGACTCGCCCGGTGCGAGCACGATCGTCCAGCTCAGACCTGCGCCGTTGTCGATGTTGATGTCGCAAGACGCGCACTCATCGGGGAACGGCTGCTGGGTGCCGATGGCGGCCCACACAGCGCTATAGGACGATTGGATATAAGAACTTCCCGGCGACAGCGGGTAGAACTGCTCGATACGTTGTCCCGGACCACTGCCATCGTCGGCGGCGCCAACGCAGGTGACCGCACCGGTGACCGGGTCATAAGCGCCGTAGCCGTAGTCGGAGTTCTGCAGGTAGCAGTCGCCGGCCTTGTAGAGGACGATGGTGACCGTCGTCGTACCGTTGTTGGTGACCATCGTGTCGGTGCGGTATGACTCCTGTCCAACTATGTAGCTGTCGGTCTGCGTGATCCGCAGGGTCCCGGCGTCGGCGACCGTGGTCACCTTGTAGGGATCGACCGAGGTCCCGGCGCCCGTGCCGGTTTGGTCAACCGGCGTGAGTGCGACGTAGCCAGTTGCCCCGGTCGCGTTGCCACCCGCCGGCACGTACGCCGGACCGTACAGCGCGCCCTCACCGTTCGCGACGAACGTTCCGCAGGCAGTACCGCCGTAAAATTCGTCAGCCGTATCCGAGGAGTGGTTGACCGCGCAGTTGAGATCCGGGCTGATCACGATGTTGGTGAGCGGTCCGCCCGAGGTGATCTGACCGGGTACGACGGCCAGCGGTGCGATCAGGTCGTTAGCCGCGAGCACGGTCGGCTCGTCGACCGCCTGGGTGTCGATCGAAGTCCCGTCCGGCGCAACGTCTTCGCTCGGGCCGGTGGCTTCGGACGTATTGCCGGGCGTCGCGGCCGCGTCCGGTGCGTCCGTCGTATCCGTCGCGTCTGGTGCATCCGTCGCGTCTGGTGTGGACGGCTCGGATGGTGTGGACGGCTCGGATGGTGCGGATGACTCGGGCGTTGTGGTCGCTGTCGCCTGGGCCGGTGCGTCCGAGGCCTCCGCGGCCGGTGCCTCCGTGGCAGGTGCCTCCGTGGCAGGTGGTGGCGTGGCGAGCGGCACGGCCGCGCCTGTCGACGGGCTTGCAGGCGGTTCGGGCGCTGACGCCGTATCGCCGGCGTCGTCCGGAGCCGGTGGACTGTCCGCTATCGGGCTTGTGGACGGCTCGTCGGCCGATGCCGGCGCGGCGTACCCGATCGAAAATGCCATCGCTATGGCGAAGGCAAAGAAGACGGCGAATAGCCCGACTCGTTTTCTAGGCTTGTGATGAACAATCTGAGCATGTGCAGATAACACCGTGGCACCCCCGTGATCACGACTTCTCCAACAAACTTTTCAGTTGTCCGAGGAGAGTCTTACGTAGCTTCCCCGTTAGAATTCTGTCCTCGCACACAGGTGGTACATGGGTTTGAGGACCTCGTCAAATCCTCCAATAGTCCCGATGGCCAGTCAATACGCCGAAAGTCGGGTTTATGAAGTACACCTTTTGGCAGATGGCCAACCCACGGAACGACGCGTCACTGGTCCGCGCCGATGCACTATCTGCCGGGCGTCCTCATGGGGTACAGCCGGTTGTCGCCGGGTCCTGACCCTCGGCACAGGGTTGACCATTCGACGGCTTTCCCGTTGAAATGCTGTAGGTGACGACCGCACCGGGCGCGACGGGTTGCCCGACCGCGGGCGACTGGGCACCGACCCGTCCGGCCGGGACCGACTTGTTGTCCACCGGCACGCCACTGTCGGCGGCGGTGAGACCAGCCTTGGCCAGGGCAGACTTGCACTGCGCCGGGGTCTTGCCGACACAGTTGACCGGATTCTTGGCGGTATTGCCAGCAGCGACCTTCGGGTCCGCGGGCGGGAAGTTGACCATCGGGTAGCTGCCCAAGATGTTCTCCATCGCGAGCCGCCACATCGTCGCCGGGTAGCCGCCGCCGAACCCTTCCTCCGCGCCGGGCAGGCCGGGCATCGCCTCGCGGTGGAGTCCGTAGGCCATGACGGACGCGACGACCTGCGGTGTGTAGCCGATGAATGCGTACGACTCATTGCCCTGCGCGGTGCCGGTCTTGCCGGCGATCTGCCGACCATCACCTGTATAGGCGCGCCTACCCGTCTGGCCGGCGTGGCCGGGCATGACGTCCTTCAGCAGGATGTCGTTGATCGTGTCCGCGACGCCCGGCGGGATCGCGTTCGGCGTGCAGTTAGTGCCCGGCGTGAAATAGGGTGCCTTGGTCTTCGGGTCGACCAGTGGCTGGCCGTCCGGACCAAGGATATCCAGGACCGGCACCGGCTCGCACCGCGTGCCCCGGTTGGCGAGAGTCGCATAGGCGACCGCCAGCCGCAGCGGGTTAGCCGAACCCGGGCCCAGGGTGAACGACGCCTGCTGCTGTGCCTTCACTTGGTCGGCGATCGCGGTATCTCCGGGTGCCCACAGCCCCATCGCGGTCGCCACATCGACGATCGGGTCCATGCTGCCGATGTGGTCCTCGAGCCCGACGAAGTAGGTGTTCGCGGACTGGTAGAGCGCCTTCCAGAGCGGCAGGTTGTCCGCATACTTGCCGGCATTGCTGACCACGTACGGCTTGAGGCCATCCTTGAACTTCTTCGAGGTGTATGGCGCGTTGGCGCCGGTCACGAAGTTGATTCCGACACCCTGAGCGAGGGCGGTAACCGCAGGGAAGATCTTGTACGTCGAGCCAGCACCCTTGCCCGGCAGGCTGGGATAGTTCACCACGGTCTGGCTTATGTCGTTGGGATCGTTGCCGAACCTCTTATTCATCGCCAACGCGAGGATGTTGCCGTTGGTGGCATCGAGCACATCCATCATCGCCAACCGCTCGTCGGCAAGCCCGAAGACGCCGGCGTCCTTTGCCAGCGCTTCGCCCACGCCGAGGATGCCGTTGGTCGCCGCCTCCTGAAACGAAGGCTGGAACGTGGTCTTGATCGTCAGGCCGTCTTCCTTCAGGACCGCCGGCGGGATACCGAGCGTCTTAGTGAGATAGGTCCACAGGTAGTCGCAGAAGAATCCGCCCTGACTCGGCGCCTCCGAGCACGAGCGGCCAGGCTTAGCGCCCGGGTTGAGGACGATCGGCTTCTTCATCGCCTCTTCGCCCTCCGCGGCAGACAGCACGCCAGTGCTGATCATCGCGGAGAGCACGATGTCCCGGCGCTTCTTCGCGTCCTTGGGGTTGTTGAACGGGTTGAACTTGGTTGGAGTCTGGACCAGGCCCGCCAGCAACGCCGCCTGTTCGAGGGCGAGATCTGAAGGCTCCACACCGAAGTAGGTGATCGCGGCTGCCCGTACGCCATAAGCGCCCTGTCCCATGTTCATGAGGTTGAGGTACTTCTCCAGGATCTGGTCCTTGGACAGTTCCTTTTCCAGCTCGATAGCGATCTTCGCCTCGCGCAGTTTCCGGCCGATGGTCTGTTCGACCGCGGCCTGCTGCTCCGCCTGGGTCGACGCTTGGTAAAGGAGCGTGTTTTTCACCAGCTGCTGAGTGAGTGTCGACCCACCCTGCGATACGCCACCCGACAGCACGTTCTGCGCCAGTGCGCGGATCATCCCAGTCGTATCAAAGCCGTTGTGCTCGTAAAACCGCTTGTCCTCGATCGCCACGATCGCCTTGGGTATCCATGTGCCCATCTGGTCCAACGGAATCGGCGTGCGGTACTGGTTGTAGTAGCTGGTCAGCACGCTGCCGTCCACCGCGAGTACCGTGCTGACGGTCGTCGGCGTCTGGGCATTGAAATTCGTGGCCACGTCGGCCACCATTTTTGCCCCGCTCTTGGCTGCGATACCGGCACCGCCGATCACCGGGAAGAGCATCAGGGCGACGACCAGGCCGCCACAGGCGACGGCGACGACCAATTTCACCAGCGCTACTAGCTTGAACGACGAAGAGCCCGACATTCAGCCACGGTACGCGGAGTCTGTGCATTCGGCACCGAACCTGACCGAGTCCTCACACTACGACGCAACGGTCCGGGAAATAAAAGCACCCCGGCCTGCGAGGGACCGGGGTGTTTGTGGAGCCACGGGGAATCGAACCCCGGACCTCCTGCTTGCAAAGCAGGCGCTCTACCAATTGAGCTATGGCCCCGTGCTGTTCAGTTGTCGACGTACCGCGAGGTGTGCGGCGTTACTGCTTCGGCCGTAGATCCGGTGCCGTCGTAGCCTCGTGCCACAAGTCGGCCTCGGCCTTCGCGGCCTGCTGCTTGCGGACATACACGACGCCACCGAGTGCAGCGATTAAGAACAAAATCTTCTTCATTGCTACCACTCCAGTCGTTCTTAACGGCGTCGTCGTACGGCGAGATGCACCGATTCCGCGTGCGCCTGGGAAGAATCGAACTTCCGACCTCATCCTTATCAGGGATGCGCTCTAACCGACTGAGCTACAGGCGCGGGCTGCCGGTCGCCACGCGGATCATTTGAACCGTTCGATCCGCGAAACAGCAACCGGCAAATCTTACACCGATTGAGTTTAGCGACGTTCAGCCAGGGTGATCTCCAGGCCGCCGGCGAGATCGGCGCACAGATTGTAGATGTAGGCGCCGATCGTGGACAACGCCGTAAACAGCACGATGTTGACCGCGCCAATTAACGCCGCGCCGCCAAAGATGATCTTGGGAGAGACGACCGACCCAGAGCCCTTCGAGCCGAGTTCACTGAAGAGGCTGTCGATCGAGTCGAAGACACCCATGCCGGAAAGTACGCCGTACAAGATGCCGACCGCGACCATCCATACGAAGAAGAATGCGATCGCGAGGACCAGCGACAACTTCAATGTCGACCACGGATCAATGTGACGGATCTGCAGCTTCGCGCGACGCGGACCACGCGCCGACGGGCGTCGACCGGACTTGGTCTTCACCGCGCTCTGCGTGCTCGTCGCGGTCTGCGTGCCCGTCGCGCTCGAGCCGAGCCCGATCGACGTCGCCGGGCCAGGGTCCAACGCCGCGGACGTGGCCGGGGACTGCCCGTCGCTGCGTTCGGTACCGGCCGGATAGACCGAACCGGACGCCGGTTGGGAGATGTTGTTGGTGAACGACGACTTGTACTTCGACGCCGAGCTGGCAGGCGGGGCTGCGACTGTATCGTCGCTCCCCGCGCTGGACCCCTGCGATTTCGCCGCTGACTGTTTCGCGCCTACGGGCGCAGACAGCCAGTCGTCGGATCCAGCTTTGTTACTGCTCATCAGGTGCCTTGCTCCTCGGTTGACGCTGCCGCGTCTTCGGTGTTGCGGGCAATCGCAACAATAGTGACGTCTTCTGGCAGATTCATCAACTTTACGCCCATGGTTGCTCGGTCTTTGTTATGACGAACACCCTTCACTGGGGTCCGGATCACACCGCCGCTCGAGGTGATCGCGAACAGCTCATCGTCAAGATCGACCGCGAGCGCCCCGACCAGGTTGCCCTTGCGCGACTTGGAGTCGGCCGTCAGCACGCCCTTGCCGCCACGGCCCTGCAGTGGATAGTGCTCGATACCGGTCCGCTTGGCGTAGCCGTGCTCGGTCGCGACGAGTACGTCGACCCCTTCAGTGACGACAATCATCGCCAGCAACTCGTCGTCGTCACCGAAGCGCATACCGATGACGCCCGAGGTAGCCCGGCCCATAGGACGCAATGACTCGTCGGAAGCCGAGAAGCAGATCGACTGGGCCTTCTTGCTGACCAGCAGCAGGTTGTCATCGTCGTTAATCAGCTTTGCGCCGACGAGCTCATCGCCGTCGCGCAGGTTGATCGCAATGACACCGCCGGTGCGGTTGGAGTCGAAGTCCTCGAGGCGGGTCTTCTTGACCAGGCCGTTGCGGGTGGCCAGCACGAGGTAGGGCGCCGCGTCGTAGTTGCGGATCTTGATGACCTGGGCGATCGTCTCGTCCGGCTGGAACGCGAGGATGTTGGCGACGTGCTGGCCCTTGGCGTTGCGCGTCGACTCCGGCAGCTCGTAGGTCTTCGCTCGGTAGACGCGCCCCTTGTTAGTGAAGAAGAGGATCCATTCGTGCGTCGAGCCGATCCAGAAATGGTCCACGAGATCGTCCTGGCGCAGCGACGCTCCCTGGACCCCCTTGCCACCGCGACGCTGCGAGCGATAGAGGTCGCTGCGCGTGCGCTTGGCGTAGCCACTGCGGGTAACGGTGACGACTACTTCCTCATCGGGGATGAGGTCTTCCATCGACACCTCGCCGTCGTACCCGATGATCTTGGTACGCCGGTCGTCGCCGTACTTGTCGACGATCTCGGTGAGCTCGTCGACGACGATCTGACGCTGCCGCTCCTCAGAAGCCAAGATCGCCTCCAACTCGGCGATCTCCTTCTCGATCTCGGCGAGGGCGTCGATGATCTTCTGCCGTTCGAGGGCGGCAAGCCGGCGCAGCTGCATGTCCAGGATGGCAGTCGACTGAATCTCGTCGATCTCCAGCAACTCCATCAAGCCCGTGCGCGCCTCGTCGACGGTGGGGCTGCGCCGGATGAGCGCGATGACCTCGTCGAGGGCGTCGAGCGCCTTGACCAGCCCACGCAGGATGTGCGCGCGTTCTTCGGCCTTGCGCAACCGATAGCGGGTACGACGCTGGATAACGTCGATCTGGTGCGCGCAGTAGTACGAGATCAGCTGGTCGAGGCGCAGCGTGCGCGGTACGCCGTCGACGATCGCGAGCATGTTGACGCCGAACGTCGTCTGCAGCTGGGTGTGCTTAAAGAGGTTGTTGATGACGACCTTGGCGACCGCGTCACGCTTGAGCTTGATGACGATCCGCATGCCGATGCGGTCGGAGGTTTCGTCCGCGATATCGGAGATCCCGGCAAGCTTTCCGTCGCGTACCTGCATCGCGATGGACTCGCAGAGGTTGTCCGGGTTGACCTGGTAAGGCAGCTCGGTGATGACCAGGATGGTCCCACCCTTCTCACCTTCCTCGACGGTGATGACCGCACGCATCCGGATCGAGCCGCGACCGGTGCGGTAGGCGTCCTCAATACCGGCCCGACCGGCGATGAGACCGTAGGTCGGGAAGTCCGGACCCTTGATGAAGCCCATCGCCGACTCGAGGAGTTCCTCCTCAGTGGCGGTGGGGTTCTTCAGCGACCACACCACCGCGTCAGCGACCTCGCGCAGGTTTTGCGGCGGCATATTGGTGGCCATACCGACGGCGATCCCTGTGGAACCGTTGACCAGAAGGTTGGGGAACCGAGCCGGAAGTACGTCGGGCTCCTGGACCTTGCCGTCGTAGTTAGGCGAGAAGTCAACGGTCTCCTCGTCGATGCCGGCAAGCATCTCCAGCGCGAGCGGCGTCAGGCGGCTTTCGGTGTAACGCATGGCGGCGGCCGGATCGTTACCCGGTGAGCCGAAGTTGCCTTGACCGTCGACCAGTGGTGCACGCATCGACCACGGCTGGGCCAAGCGGACCAACGCGTCGTAGATCGCGCTGTCACCGTGTGGGTGGTAGTTACCCATCACCTCACCGACGACACGGGAACATTTCACGTGCGAGCGATCCGGGCGGAAGCCGGCGTCGTACATGCCGTAGAGGACGCGGCGGTGCACCGGCTTGAGGCCGTCGCGTACGTCGGGCAGCGCCCGCCCGACGATGACAGACATGGCGTAGTCGATGTAGCTGCGCTGCATCTCCGCCTGGATGTCGATCAGCTCGATACGCGAACCGTCGCTGGGCTCGTCCGGTGCCACCGGTGGTTTGACAGTCACTTGTGTTTATCTCCGTTAGTGCATAGCTGCAGTGTGAGGGACGTTAGATGTCGAGGAACCGGACGTCGCGGGCGTTGCGGGTGATGAAGTTGCGCCGGGACTCGACGTCATCGCCCATCAGCACGCTGAAGAGGTCATCTGCGGTCGCCGCGTCATCGAGGCTGACTTGCAGCAACATGCGGGTGGTCGGGTCCATGGTGGTCTCCCACAGTTCCTTGGCGTCCATCTCGCCAAGACCCTTGTAGCGCTGGATGCCCTCTTCCTTGGGCGGGCGCCGGCCGGCGTCGATGCCGGCCTGCAGCAGGCCGTCACGCTCCCGGTCGGTATAGGCGTATTGGTCGCCGGTCTTGCCGCCCCACTTGATCTTGAACAACGGCGGCTGAGCGAGGTAGACGTAGCCGGCCTCAATCAGCGGGCGCATAAACCGGAACAGGAAGGTCAGCAGCAGGGTGCGGATGTGCTGGCCGTCGACGTCGGCGTCGGCCATCAACACCAGCTTGTGATATCGAGCTTTCTCAATATCAAAGTCGTCGTGAATGCCGGCCCCCATGGCCGTAATCAACGACTGGACCTCGTTGTTTTTCATCGCGCGATCCAGGCGAGCCTTCTCTACGTTGATGATCTTGCCGCGAATGGGCAGGATCGCCTGGTAGAGCGAGTCACGGCCGGACCGGGCCGAGCCGCCGGCGGAGTCGCCCTCCACGATGAACAACTCCGACTTCGACGGGTCGTTGGAGCGGCAGTCCATCAGCTTGCCCGGCATATTGATGCCGTTCATCGCGGTCTTGCGACGGGCCAGCTTGCGGGCCTCCTGGGCGGCACGGCGAGCACGCGCCGCATCCGCCGATTTATTGATGATTGTCTTTGCTTCGCTGGGGTTGCGCTCAAACCAGTCGGTCAGCCAGTCGTTGCATAGTTTCTGCACGAAAGTCTTCGCCTCGGCGTTGCCGAGCTTGGTCTTCGTCTGACCCTCGAACTGTGGTTCGGACAGCTTGACCGACACTACGGCAGCAAGACCCTCGCGGATGTCGTCGCCGGAGAGCCGTTCGTCTTTGTCCTTGAGCACTCGCTTGTCGATGGCATAGCGGTTGACCACGGTGGTCAACGCCGACCGGAAGCCTTCCTCGTGGGTGCCACCCTCATGAGTGTTGATCGTGTTGGCGAAGGTGCGCACAGACTCACCGTACGACTCGTTCCACTGCATCGCGATCTCGCCGGAGATGCCCTTTTCTTCGGCGCCGAAGCTGATGATGGACTTGTGGATAGGGTTTTTGGACGAGTTGATGTGCTTGACGAAGTCTTCGAGCCCGCCGGGGTAACAGAATGTGACCTCTTCGGGCGTCTCATGCCGCTCGTCGCGTACGACGATGGTCAAGCCCTTGTTGAGGAAGGCCATTTCCTGCAGTCGACGGGTGATCGTCTCGAGGCTGTAGACGACCGCGTCAAAGATCGTCGGGTCGGCCCAGTAGGTGATTGTCGTGCCGGTGTCCTTGACCGCCGGACCCTTCTTCAGCGGCGCCGCCGGCTTGCTGTGCTCGTAGGTCTGCGTCCACTGGAAGCCGTTGCGGTGGATGTCGACATCGAGCCGCGTCGATAGCGCATTGACCACCGAAACGCCGACACCGTGCAGGCCACCAGAGACGGCGTACGAGTCGGAGTCAAACTTGCCGCCGGCGTGCAACACGGTGAGCACCAGCTCGACGGCCGGCATCGTCTGACCCTTGCCGACATTGACCGGGATGCCGCGACCATTGTCCTTGCAACGCACGCCGCCGTCGGCCATCAGCGTGACCTCGACCCGGTCGCAGTAGCCGGCGAGGGCCTCATCGACCGAGTTGTCGACGACCTCCCAGATCAAGTGGTGCAGGCCACGCTCGCCGGTCGATCCGATATACATACCCGGCCGTTTGCGGACCGCTTCGAGACCTTCCAGGACGGTGATCGAGTCTGCGCCGTATGCCTTCTTGGCCTTGCTATCGTTCGCGGGCTTCTCAGCCGGGTTTTCAGCCACTCGGGGATGCTGCCTTCCTGTTCGGACAGACACAGTTTCGCGTTATCGCGCAATGCCGGTCCCTGCTCTTCTCCGCACTCCTGATCCTCGGTCAGCCGGAATCTGCTTGACGGGGCCAGTAGTGAGGTAGGGCAGGGCTCTTAAAGTCCCGCAGCGGCGACCTCAGGGCGAAATCTGTCTGGTTGACCCTCTAATACTACGCCTAGATAGGGCTCAGACGCGGGATATGCACAGAGGCAACTAAGTGATTGACGCGTCCTGGGCGATTCTGTGCCGATTAGACGCCGGTTCGGGAGTGCTGCGGGGCGGTCGCGGGCCAGCATGGGACGCCACGGAACTTCGGCCGGATTTCATGTGCGCGCGCCTCGAATTCAGTTAGCGAGTATCTGTTCGCGCAAGATGTCGGCGTGACCGCAATGGTGGGCCAGTTCGCGCAACACCTGCAAGTACACCCAGCGCACCGTGCGGTCACCGCCACGATGTCCCGTCACAACAGCGTCCAGCGTGAGGTCGGCTACGGTACTCCGGGCTGTCGCGCACGCTGCCCTGTATGCGGCCGTCACGCTCGCGACGGTGTCGTCGTCAGCGAGCTGGAAGGACTCCTCCGGGCTGCGCACCAGTCCTAGTTCGAGCCGGGGTATACCCCCGATGCACTCCTCGAACCAGACTCGTTGCATCCACGTGACGTGCTTGAGCAAACCGAGCAGCGTCGTCGCCGACGGCACTAGCCGGCGACGGAGTTGCTCGTCCGACAGGCCATCGAGTCGGCGCTCGAAGGCACCGCGGTATTCCTCGACAAACGCCTCGAGCTGGGTGCGCTCGTCCTCGAGAAGCACGTCGAACGATCCCATCAAGACCTCCTATCAAGAGCGCCTCCGGCGACGGCTTGAGTCCGCGAGGCGCGAAATGCCCGTAATCTACGGGACCTAGATTACGGGCATTTCGGTTGACCGCGTCTCGGCGATATCCGGTGCGCGGTCTGTGCTCAGCGAACGAAGCGCTTAGGCAACGGCGTACTCCTGCTTCACCGCAGGCTCCAATGCGAGATTGACAAGTTCGGCCACGTCAGTCATCGGGCGTACGTCGATCACCTCGAGTACTTCGGCAGGTACGTCGTCGAGGTCAGGTTCGTTGCGCTTCGGCACGAACACGGTGGTCAGGTCCGCACGCTGGGCGGCAAGCAGTTTCTGCTTGAGCCCGCCAATCGGCAGTACCCGGCCGTTCAAGGTCACCTCGCCGGTCATCCCGACGTCCGAACGCACCGGCCGACCGGTCGCCATCGACGTCAAAGCCGTGACCATGGTGACACCCGCGGACGGCCCGTCCTTGGGTACGGCGCCCGCCGGGACGTGCACGTGAATGCTGCTGTCGAGCACGGATGGGTCAGTGATCCCCAACTGCTCTGCGTGGGCCCGCACATAGGACAGCGCGATCTGCGCCGACTCCTTCATCACGTCGCCGAGTTGGCCGGTCATCGTGAGCCCCGCTTTGCCAGGGACCGCGTTGGCCTCGATAAACAGCACGTCACCGCCGAGACCCGTCACCGCGAGACCGGTCGCGACACCGGGCACCGACGTACGCTCATGCGCCTCGGGTGTGAACCGTGGGCGTCCAAGGTAGTCGCGCAGGTTGTCCAGGTCGATGACCTGCTTGCCTTCGGACTCGTCTCCGGCGAGCTTCGTTGTCGCCTTGCGCAGCGCCTTGGCCAGCAGCCGTTCGAGCTGGCGTACGCCGGGTTCACGGGTGTAGTCCGCCGCGATCTCGCGCAGCGCCGCGTCGGTCAGCTCGACCTCGTCGGCGGTCAGCGCGGCCCGCTCCAGCTGCCGCGGCAGCAGGAAGTCGCGGGCGATCGCAATCTTGTCGTCCTCGGTGTAGCCGTCGAGGCTAACAATCTCCATCCGATCCAGCAGCGCCTGCGGAATCGAGTCGATGACGTTGGCGGTGGCCAGGAACAGTACGTCGGACAGGTCGAGGTCGACCTCGAGGTAGTGGTCGCGGAACGTGTGGTTCTGCGCCGGGTCCAGCACCTCGAGCAGCGCCGCCGCGGGATCGCCGCGGTAGTCCGAGCCGACCTTGTCGATCTCGTCGAGCAGTACGACGGGGTTCATCGAGCCCGCCTCGCTGATGGCCCGCACGATGCGACCCGGCAGCGCGCCGACGTACGTCCGGCGGTGCCCACGGATCTCGGCCTCGTCGCGGACGCCTCCGAGGGCTACTCGCACGAACTTGCGGCCGAGCGACCTGGCGACGCTCTCACCGAGCGACGTCTTTCCGACACCGGGCGGGCCTACGAGAGCCAGTACGGCGCCCGAACCACGCCCGCCAACGATTTCCATGCCGCGCTGAGCGCGACGGGCACGGACCGCGAGGTATTCCACGATCCGGTCCTTGACGTCCTCCAGGCCGTGATGGTCGGCGTCGAGTACGCCGCGTGCGGCGGTGATGTCCGAAGAGTCCTCGGTGCGCGTCGTCCACGGCAGGTCGAGGACGGTGTCCAGCCAGGTGCGAATCCAGCCCGCTTCGGGGCTCTGGTCGCTGCCGCGTTCGAGCTTGCCGACCTCGCGCAGCGCCGCCTTCCGGACGTCTTCTGGCAGGTCGGCGGCCTCTACGCGCGTGCGGTAGTCGTCCGCGCCGTCGGGTTCGTCTTCGCCGAGCTCCTTGCGGATCGCCGCGAGCTGCTGCTTGAGCAGGAACTCCCGCTGCGTCTTGTCCATGCCTTCGCGTACGTCGGTGGCGATCTTGTCGTTGACCTCGACCTCGGCGATGTGGTCCTTGGTCCAGGCGATCAGTTGAGTAAGCCGTTCGCTCACGTCAGGGGTTTCGAGCAACTGGCGCTTCTGCGCCGAGTCAAGGTACGGAGCGTAGCCGGCGAGATCGGCCAGCGCGGACGGGTCGGTGACCTTGTTGACGGTGTCGATCACCTGCCATGCGTCACGCCGTTGAAGTGTCGAGACGACCAGCGCCTTGTATTCGCTGGCCAGCGTCTTGACGGTCTCCTCTGGCTCGGCGTTCTCGATCTCTTCGGTCTCTACCCAGAGCGCCGTACCTGCACCGGGGACGCCGGATCCGATCTTGGCGCGGCTTTCGGCCTTGACCACGGCCGCCGGTTCTCCAGTGGCGAGGCGACCCTGTTGCACGATTGTCGCGACCACGCCGTACGACGGGTAGCGGTCCTCGAGTCGCGGCGCGACGAGGAGCTTGCCGTCCGAACTGTTCGCGGCGGTGTCGATCGCGGCCCGCGAGGCGTCGTCCAGCTCGATCGGGACGACCATACCGGGCAGTACGACGAGATCGTTCACGAAGAGTACGGGCAAAGGCGTTATAGTAGCCATCGTTGTACCTAACCTTCAAAGTTGAGTGTGAATGACTCAAGGCGTCCGGTGTCGGTTTTCTTCCCGCGTTCTCCCAGGGCGAACTTCCCGTCTTGTAGAACCCCGCGGCCGACGTGCGGGCTCGGCTCGGCATACCCGCACGCCCGCTCCGTCACGTCAGCTCGACTCCCGTCGTGACAAGGACGCTTGACATCAATTCGGTGAGCGTGCACAGTAGAACCATGACAAGCAACCTTGACACAACACGAGCGAGCAACGGCGATCGCACCAGAGCCAAACGGTTCATGACCGACTTCTTGCCCGCGATGGCGGCGTACGTCGTCATCCTCGTCGTTGTCGTTTTGTTCGGCGGCCTGGATGGCAACAGTCCGGCGCGGTTCGTCTGGGCAGTGCTACCGATCATCCCGCTCGCCTGGGTGATCTGGGCGATGGCACGCCACCTGCGGCGAATCGACGAACTCCAGAGCAGGCAGACCTACCAGGGGCTGAGCATCGGATTTGGTGCGGCCATGCTGGCCGCCGTCACGGCCGGTTTCCTCGGCATCGCCGGTCTCGACATGCGGCTCGGCGGCTGGGTCATCTTCGTCGTCGGCATGCTCGGCTGGGCGGTCGGTCAGGCAGTCCTCGCCGGCCGCAACGGATGAGAAACCACCTCCGCGCCCTGCGCGTCGCGCGCGGCTGGACGCAAGCGGTCCTCGCCGACGAACTCGACGTCTCGCGACAAACGATCAACGCGCTCGAGACCGGTCGATACGATCCGAGTCTTCCCCTGGCGTTCGCGTTGTCTCGGCTCTTTGAGCAACCGATCGAGTCGATCTTCGACCCCGAACCCGCCCGTCCGAACGTCCCTCAGGGACGGTAAACCCTCGGATAACGTCGAAGCCGCGTGCCATATCGCCACTTGAACATTCACCGAATGCGGGTCCCCTTCCGGCGCGGGAGGCAGGTTACTCGGCGGCGGCCGCGAGCTGCCAGTTGATGCCGAACCGGTCCTGGACCCACCCGAATGGACCGAATCCGTAGTCATCGATGGGCATGTGTGCCCTTCCGCCTTCGACCAGGGCGTTGAACAGCCGCTGCTGCTCGTCGGTCGATGGGCAGTCGATCCATACTGAGATAGCTGGGGTGAAGTCCCATTCGTGCCGGATTGGGCTGTCGCTGCAGCGGAACGTCAGGCCAGCGACTCTGAACTCGGCAATCACGATCGTGCCCTCGCCGCCAGGATCTCCGGGACCTCGACGCTGATCCGACAGCACCTCGCCGTCTTCGAAGAGTTCGACGTAGGCGCTCATCGCTTCCGAGGCACTCTGACCGCGGTCGGGTTGGAAGGTAAGGAATGGCGTGGCGTGCATGATGGATTCACCAATCTGCTGGGAACTGGGCCTGTGGTCAGGCTATCTTCGGCCCCGTCCGAATTCCTCGCCGCGACGGGTCCAGTCACGGACGCTCAGGCGGTGTGTGCCACAACACGGTCCTCAAACGGACGGCGTGATGGCAGGTCATGACGAGTGCACGTGACCTCAGTCCGCCGAGCCGGTCTCGAATGCATAAGCGTGATCAATACACGCACCAAGCCGGTCGAAGGGGGTGGCGACGCCGGTGACTCTGGTGAGCGTGGCAAGGCCGTTCTCGCGGTGGCCGGACGACCGCGAAATAGCCGTCCGCCATCGCCGCAGGACGAGGGCACCGATACCATATGTGCGACGTCAACCCTTGCCACTTCGGCTACCCGGGTGGTGTCGTCGGACCTTGCTCGGCGACCCGGCGCGCCACGAGATCCAAGAGAGCCTCGGCGTCCACCGCGTCAAGCTCGAAGAAGCCGAACCGTATCCGCGCGACGGGAAGATACTCGCGGATCAGCCCAAGTGGCAGCGGCTCAATCTCACGCAGCCTCGCCGCGCGACGGAAGCCGCCAGCGATCACCTCGCTGGGCTCGGGCTCGTCTCCGGTGACCTCGCCGATGATGGTGACCGCTTGCAGTGGCTCACCGTGGGGATAGGTAGTGCTCGGCGAGTAAATGAGGATGCCGTCGCCGGCCCTCATCCGGGCCAGCGGCGCCCGCTTGCCGTGGTTGGCCATCACGAAACCGCTACTTACGCCGCGCCTGGCGTGATCACGCGAGGCGACTATCACCCAATGCCGTCGAGATGTCATCACCGCAACGTAGTGCACGGCGCCGACACTCGATGAGATCCGAGCCATAGCCGGCGTTCGGCGACGTCGCGCGCTTGATCGTCCGCGGAACTTCTGATCGGACGACCGCCATAGGCTGACCGACGATGGCGCTGAGGTGGGACGCGACGATGACCGGGGGTGCTGCACCGGCCGTCCGGTCGACACGTCCGGGGACGTGGACTGCGCCGACCACTGCTCGATGGCCCGCTTCCCGAGTTTGGGTTGTACTTGCTCGGTCAGCCGCCGGCCCCTATTGCCAGGACGTTGAACAGCAAGCGACCGACGGCATCGGTCGGGTCGTAGACGGACCCACCGAGCGAGAGGCTGATCTGCCGGGCGATCAACTCGTCCGCGAAGGCGGATCGCGCCACCAGAAGCCGATCATCTACCGGGGCGAGTAGGTGGTGCCGATCGGAAGGTCCCACGTGCGGGAGGGCTTGCGGGCGATGAGCGCAGCAGTTTCGCCAGGCCAGTCCCAAAAGCGTCCCGTTTCCGTGCGGGCGATGAGCAGGCTCCGCAGATCGTCGACGAAGAGTCCGAGCCGGTCTCCGAAGAGGTGGGGAGCCGCGTACGACATCGATAGGTAGCCGGAGATGATGCCGTCGACGTCGCGAGTGACGTCGCGACGGCCGGGTGCATGGACAGTCGCCGGCTCCCCGAATCGTGTCTTGGCCAGCGAGACCTCCCAGGGCTCCGACGAACAGCTGCTGACGGGACGCAGGCCAGAGCGGCGATCCGGACCCAGGTACCGTGTGATCAGTTCCTGCA
The DNA here is from genome assembly GCF_003003235.1 of Antricoccus suffuscus. Classification (NCBI taxonomy): domain Bacteria; kingdom Bacillati; phylum Actinomycetota; class Actinomycetes; order Geodermatophilales; family Antricoccaceae; genus Antricoccus; species Antricoccus suffuscus. The sequence goes on along the minus strand of NZ_PVUE01000004.1, from coordinate 62,417 downwards.
CCTCCTGGTCGGGGATCGATGGATCACCGGTGCTCGTGGGTGCCGGACTGGCGTTGATGTCGTGGCTGACAAGCACGATCGCGCCGCCCGGCTCCAGGAGGTCATAGACAGTCTCGGCGACGGGAGTGCGAGAGACGCGGTGGAAAGACTGACCAAAGGTGACCACGCGCATCGGCGGGAGATCGAGCATGCCGATGTCCTCGGCTCTCGCCCGCCGCAGTTCGAGTGTCACAGCATGGGCTGTGGCGTGCCGGCGTGCTTCGGCGATCATGTCCGGGTCCGGATCGATCGCGGTCACCAGCTCGAACAGCGGCGCCAGCTGGACCGCCAGGACACCCGGCCCACATCCCACGTCGAGCAGGTGCCCGGAACCGTCGAGTTCCAACTCTCGAGCAACGACATCCGCGAGCTCGGCCGAGTACGGCGGCCGACCGATCAGGTAGTGCGGCGCGCTTCCAAGGTATTGACTTGGGTCGTAGTCCATAGATCAAGCCTCCCCGCTACGTGAGAAATCTGCGACCCCCGTGCGGACTCGACATTGAACCCGCCCGATCGCCCAACCAGTAGACGACGAGCGGATCCCACGGCCAGCGACTTGATCCGACAGGGGTTCCTCTCGCTGATCCAATAATCGTCAGGTCAGGCAGCCAGGTGTTGTCCATCAGGGTCCGTTGGGCGAGTTTGAGGTCGGCGACGTAGGCGACCCAGGCCGTGCCGCGGACATGCGGAACGGCGACATCGGGTACCTCGACGATGTCGCCGTATCGCCACGGAACACGCGGACACGGAAGGACCACCGCCTAGCAGCCATCCTCCACCCTGACAAGGTGATCGCCAACGCCGGAGTTGCCCGGCAGAGCTCGGCACAAGACGATGTCAGAATTACCAATGTTTGGTATTCTTAATCCATGGCTCAGAATACATCCATCAGCCTGGACGATCACTTCGCGGGCTTCCTGTCCCAGCAGGTGGCCGCCGGCCGCTACCGATCGGCCAGTGAGGTCGTGCGGGCGGGCCTCCGCCTGCTGGAGGACCGGGAGACGCACTTGGCAGCGCTGCGCTCTGCGCTGGAAGCTGGCGAGGTCAGCGGGCAACCGACACCATTCGACTTCGACGCCTTCATCGCAGCCAAGAAGTGAAGTAGTGAAGGCATACCGGCTCACTCCGGCTGCGCGCCACGACCTGTCAGGCATCTGGGACTACACGGCCGAACACTGGGATCAAGCCCAGGCCGAGAAATACGTCCTCGAGATCAAGGCCGCGATCGAGCGCATTGCCGCTGACCCCGAGCGAGGCCGTTCCTGCGACGAGATCCGCCGGAGCTACCGACGATACGGCATCGGCAGTCATCTGGTGTTCTACCGCGAGAGCACCGACACGGTCGACGTCATCCGGATCCTGCACCAGCGGATGGACCCGACGCGACACCTATAAGACTTGCCAACCTTTCTCTCACAGTGCTGCGCCTGTCCGATGAACGATCCTTGCGAGGGACGCGCTGAGCGATCACTGACCGGCGTCAGCGTCACCGCTCGTCGATCCGCGTGTGGTGACTTGGCGATTCTGGGGTTGTTGCGATGGTGATGCTGTCGCGTCAGGCACCTGCGGGGTTGGGGCGTGCATTGTTTCAGGCGCGACGGGTTCGGTCTGCGTATGTGGCGTAGGGGGCAGCGACTTCGTAGAACGCCTGCTTGGGTACTCGGATTGGTGGGTGTTGGAAGGAATCGTGGATCTTCACCAGGCCGAAAGAGCCGAGGTCCAGGTCGGTTTCGGGGTCGGGGCGGTGCGGGAACGTCCAGCCGGCGAAGGTGTGCCAGAACGCGCCGTGGAGTTCTTCGGTCTCGAATATGGCCAGTAGTTCCTTGGCATAGTTGGCCTGTTCGGCCTCGCTCCGCGCTGGCGGTGGCCGCTTGACAGTGGGTGCGGGTCCGTCGTCGATGATCATGAAGCCGGCGCCGCCTGCTTCGGCGGCACCTTGGTAGGTGCAGCAGCCGAACTCGCTGACCACGATCGGTTTGCCGAACTTGCCGTAACCACGCAACAGATCCCGGTAGGCGATCCTGTTGGTGCTGTCCCGGTACAGATCGACAGAGACGACATCGAACGGCGCCCAGTCGACCACTTCCCAAGGTGCGGACGCGTAGGTGACCGGCCCGGCGAAGCGGTCTTTGATCGCGGCGGCGACGCTAGCGAGTGTGGAGTTCAGCGCGTGTGGCAGCTGCTCGAACCGCGCGGACAGGTCAGGCACAGGTGTCGAGCCGGTCAGTGCGGATAGGCGTTCGTCGAGCGTTGCGCCGGGCAGGTAGCCAGCCGCGAACAGGCTCAGCTCGCAGCCGGCGACCATCGTTATCTGCCCGCCGGCCGAGCGGACGTCCTCGGCAATCCGGGCGGCCTCGGCTAGATATGCAACGATCTCGTCGCTGGCCAGGTCTGCCGGGTGCGGTGACAGCCACACGGCGAGCCCGGCGTCGAGCGCCGCCCTGGATGCCGCGCGTAGCCGGCCCGGGTCCGTTCCGGCGACGCGAACAGTGTTCGCATGCAGCGCGCCAGCGATGGTGGCCATGTCCGATTCCACGCTTGCCAGGTCGAACCGCGGGCGCGTCGTCTCGATGCCCCGGTCGGTGGCGTAGCGGTGGCCCACGTCGTAGTGCACCCCTCGGACGTCCATGATCAGTCGTCCCGCTTCGGGTAGCAGCGCTCGAGGCCGGCCGCGAGCTGGTCGAAGGCCACATCGATCTCGCCGGCAAGCGGCGCAGGGGTCGCGTCGGTGGGCTCCCCGGAGACGAACCACCGGTAGATGTGGGACTCGACCGCCAGGACAACCCCCATCGCCTGCGCCGCGGCTACCTCCGCCCTCCAGGTACCCGCGAGACCGGGATCTTCGCCCGACAACAATCCGGCCAGATCCTCGCGCTGCTGGTCGAAGAGGCGCTGCAGCCCGGCCCTCAACACCGGCGTGGACAGGATCAATCCCATGACGCGCCGCGTGCCCTGGACGTCGCCCTGGTCTGTGCGAGCGAAGCGTGCCGCGGTCTCATGGCAATGCGCCCGCAGCGCATCCACCAGTGATACGCCCGCGGCCCGTTGCCGAACGGTCTGGACAGGACCGTTGCCACGAACGCGCTCCAAGACGAGGTCCTCCTTCGTCGGAAAGTATGCGAACAACGTCGCCCTGCCGACCTCGGCCTCGTGCGCCACCTGCGTCATCGTCACCGCATCGAAACCCCGCGAGCAGAATAAGCCGATCGCAACCCGCGAGATCTGGGCCCGCGTCCGGGCCGCCTTGCGCTCCCGCAGCCCCTGCGTTGCCATCACCGAGCTAGCCATATCGAGTACAATATCAGACTTAGTCTCATCTTGGGTTATTCGCGATTCCGTGGCCGATCCGCGTCCGGCGGTTCGCGATCACTTCCGGCGGTTCGCGATCATAATTTGCGTGACCGAAATCGTTACAGTAGGACGATCCCGCTACGTCGACGCAAGCGATCTTGCTTGCTGTCCGATTCGTCCACCGCCATCGTCGCCGCTGACTGTTCCCCTTGCGGGGAAGGATCGCCACATCCTGCCGGGTGTCGACAGGGAGTTCCATGATGAGCCCAGCGGGTCGGGTGCGAGCGGACAAGCCTGCGGCATCTCGGTGAGCAGGCCTCGAACGCGGCAGCGCTCGGGGTGGGCACCTGCAGACCCATCCGTCCTGACTCGCTGGTCGACCGCCGGTGCCGTAGCGTCGCCGTTTGCCTGTGCGTTCCGCTGCTGCTCGACGGGAAGACTGTCTTGGTGGGGCAATGGCTAGAGTCGGGACGTGGAACGCGGCGAGGTTTGGTGGGCCGAGTTCGACGAGAAGCGGCTCGTGGTGCTGCTCTCCGGTGGTGCGGGGCAGGAGTTTCGGGCCATGCAGATCGTCGAGCCGGCGACACCGGAGCAAAAGCTCGGGTTCGTGCTGATGTCCGGTGACCAGGCAATCGATGCCGATGAGCGTCGCCGCGTCGTCGCCGAAGCCGGGCCGGATCCCCGGGCGGTCGGGATCGAAGTCTTCCTCGGAGCCGAGGCGGGTCTGGCCGAGCCCGGCGTTGTCCGGGTGGCGCTACCCAAGGATGGCACGATCTTCTGCACCTGGAGGGCGACCGTCGACGCCGATCACCTGATCGAGCGGGTCGGCGTCCTCTCGCCGGAGAAGCAGCACGAGCTGGATGTCGCTTTGCAGTTGGCGGGCGAGTGAGGGCGTCTGGGCCGGCCGCCGGCCATCATCGCCCCGCGGCGGATGGAACATTCGCCGAGCCGATGGTTCGACACGAACAGGGCGGCTGGCTGTCGCCTTCTGGCTCACGGATGGACGTCACGGCCTTCTCGAATTCGGTGCTGAGGTGTCTGGTGGGACGGTGTCGGCCGAAGGACGCCGGGCGTCGGGCGGCCAGCCCCACGTGCGATCGTCAGAAGTACCGCATACCTATCCCTCAGCGATCATCGAATGTCAATGGGCGATTGCGCTATCGCTGATTGTCAATTTATAGTTGCGCTATGAGAGACACGCTACCTACCCTTGACACACTGATTCTTCACGTCCAACGACTGCGTCCTGACGGCGATGCACTACAACGCCTCGATGATGCACTGGAAACCGCGACGACCGTGAGCGGGTTGACTGAGCATCTGGTTGGCCATTTCGTCGATGAGGCGCGGCGCACCGGCACCTCATGGGCCGAGGTTGGCCAACACCTCGGCGTCAGCCGGCAAGCGGTCCAAAAGCGCTACGCCGCCCCGGAGATCGATCGCGGCGGTAAGCACCCCGGGTACTTCGACCGGATGGTTCCCGCGGGGAAGCACACCATCGTGATCGCTCAAGAACAGGCGCGGCACCGCCACGCACGTCGCATCGACACCGAGCACCTGCTGCTTGGCCTGTGCGGCAAACCTGATGCCACCGGCGCACTAGCCCTTGCCCGCTGTGACGCGCCCCCGGACACGATCACCGCCGCCATCAACGGTCGGATCGGCCTACCTAGCGCCGAGAAGGAGACCGAGAAGCTGCCATTCAGCCCCGCCGGCCAGCGGGTCCTGCAACACGCACTACGGGAGGCCCTACGCCTCGACCACGACTATGTGGGCACCGGCCACCTAGCGCTGGGCTGCCTCACCGTTACCGAAGGAATCGCCTCCGAGGTCCTGGTCAACCTCGGCGTCACCTACGACGCACTACGCGACGCAATCAAAGACCTCTCTGCGACCGAACACCGCCCCGCCAGCTAGCAGCACCAACCGCGCCACTACCACGCTTCACGATGCGAAGGCCACAACGGACGTCCTGTAAGCCGAACCCCAATCGAACGTCACCAGCGAGCAGGCAGGCCGGGGAACGCCGACGTCCCGGAGGGGTGCCGGATACGGGACAGCCGGCGTCGTGGCCGGGTCAGCGCCTTGAAGACGCCTCAGCGGGGCCAGCCTTCGCCGCGACTCTTTGGCGTTCGATGGCTCGGTAGACCGTCGAGCGGCCAACGCTGAAGAGTTCCGCTACCTCGAGGGTGCTGTACTCGCCACTGTGCACCAGCGAGACCAGGTGAGCTTCCTGCTTCCGATTGAGCTTGGGCTGCTTGCCGCGCAGCCGACCCTTGGCCTTGGCGACCTTCATGCCCTCGACTGTGCGAAGCCTGATGAGGTCGGACTCGAACTCAGCGACCATCGCGAGAACGTTGAATAGCAGCCGTCCCACGGCGTCGGTTGGGTCGTAGACCGAGCCGCCGAGCGATAGGCTGATCTGTCGGGTGGTGAGCTCGTCGGCGATCGCCCGGGCGTCAGGCAGTGACCTGGCCAGACGGTCGAGCTTGGTGACCACCAGGGTGTCTCCGGCTCGGCATGCGGCGAGGGCTTCACGGAGTCCGGGTCGTTCCCGGTTGGTGCCGGTCAGCCCGTGGTCGACGTAGACGCGCTCCGGCGCCACGCCGAGCATGGTCAGTCCGTCGCGTTGGGCGGTCAGGTCTTGTTGGTCGGTGGAGCATCGGGCGTACCCGACAAGTAGCGCGCTCATGGCGCACCTCCAAGGGTGGGCCCGGTCGGGCCACGGCCTGTGGCCGGCTCGGGCGTCGGGCAACGCCCGACTGCACCAGCCAGCGCCGAGCTCGCCTCCTGGCGCAAGGCCAGGTACGCGACCTCATCGGCGTGGACCCCTCTCGTGGCCGCAATCGCCGCCCAACCCTCTGGGGATGGCTCAGTCTCTGGGCGTGGTCGTGTCCCATGGATTGAGGCAAGGGACGCCGAGGGGTTCGAAGTGTTTGGTGTTCCGCGTCGCGATGGTCATCTCTGCAGACTCCGCGACGGCGGCGATGAGGGCGTCGTCGAACGGTGCGTGCTCGGGGACCCGATAGGCTGCGAGGATCCGGGCCGCCGACAGGTCGAACGGCAGCACCCGGCCTGCGAACGTGGGCAAAACGTTCTCCTCGAACCAGCGACGCAGGACGACTCCTTGCTCAGCGTCGGATCGCTCCTTGGCAATCACTGCGCGCTCGATTTCCGCGATGGTGAATGCTGAGACGAACTGGTCACCGACGGAAACCGACGCTGCCCACAATTCGACAATCCGGTTGCGCCCTGTGACCCGCATTGCGGACACCACGTTGGTGTCCAAGAGGTACCTCACAGTTGCGCTGAGCGAGCCGTCAGGCCCAGGCGCTCGGGTTCGAACTCGATGTCGGCACCGTCGTCGGTGCCCAGGAGGTCAACGATAGTGACGGGCTCATCCGCCAGAGCCTTGGCGAGCATCTCGCGCGCCTCCGCCTCAACAGACCGGTGACGCTGCTTGGCACGCGCGCGCAGCGCGGCTTTGGTCCCCGCGGGAAGGTTGCGGATCAGGATCTGTTCCATAACGACCACCTTCGATATCACCCCAACGATATCACTATCAGATTCGAGCGTCACGGCAACCGCGGCGCGACCTCCCAGTGGCGACCGGACTCGGCAGCACCTGCCTCAGTTCCCGGGCGATCCCGTGTGCGGATCGATTTACGGGAACCTGACCGCGTCACTCGCGGCGGAATGACGCAGTCGCGGACTCGAGAGTTTGACGTCTCTATGCATTGGAGGCCACGCCTGTCGATCAGCGCGAGTGCTGCTGCGGGTGTGGTTTAGCGGTTATTTGTTGGTTCCGTCGGCGAGGGCGACTCCGAGCGTCCGGAGCGGGCCGGTAGCACCGGCGTAGGGGTCGGTAACAGTGGTGCGGGTCGGCCTTACGGAGGACCTCGCATGCAGTCTCCAGTGCGCCCGCACCGAGGTGGCCCGCCATCTCGAGCGTGCGGGCGATGGCGAAGACGCGTCTTGCCGCGTTGGCTTGTTCGGTCCCTGGGCTGGTGACCAGTTGTTCGAACAGGGGCGACTCGATGCCTACGTCACGTCCGTCAAGAGCGTCGGTAAGCGTGTGCGCGGCCATTGGGTCGTTGGTGATGCGGTGAATCAGGGGTTCGGTGAATTTCCACAGCGGCTCGCGCGCGACCTCCAGGCGCCGCAGATTGAAGATTCGCTCGACATACGCAGGCAGGTGATCGGCTGGTGCCACATTGAACGTTAGGACGATGGCTTCAATCCAGCTGGTCGGCGCGCCCGGGTAGCGGTCTTCCTCCAGTTGCTCGAACCAATCGGTGAGGTCTTGGAGGCGGTCCTTGGCCTTGGTGCTGTGTGGGAAGAGGAGGTCGTGGACTGCGTTGACGACGTCACTTTTCGGTTGTGGGCTGCTAGGTGCGGGGCGCTTGCGATTCATCGCTTCGCGGAAGATGGTCTCGAGGTCAGTGTCGGGTATGTCCCAGGGGGCGGTGAGCTTTCTGAATGCCCAGTGTTCGCAGATACCTTGGTGGTCACCGCTGGTGGAGGACGCGACTGACGCTGCGATGACTCGGTGGAGGTTCTCGATGGTCGCGCCGCCGGACTCGATGAGCTGCAGGGTTGCGCTCTCGCCAGCCTCGACCTCTTCGGTCGCGATGCGCTCGCGTGGCTCAACTCTATACAACGTTCGCGGCGAGGTAGGGCTCCTGCCGCACTGAGTAGTCCGCCCTTCTGTCGCGAGATCGGTCTCGGCCTCGGCATTGCGTCAATCTGGACGGTATGACGCGGGTGTCGCCGACAGCCGACCACTGGCCAGGCGCCAGGCGTTTCATCGCGGCGTCCCGCTTGTGGAAGCGCCTACGTCGAAAGAGCAGGTCAGACGGTCGTACGGTGCGCACGGAGGAGTTGCGTCACCCTTTAGCCCGTCCGGAGGTCCACCCGGGAAAGGGACGTCCTGACCCGTCGACGGGCTGGCACTGTCTTGTAAAACTGCGGTCCGGTATCAGTCCAGCTGGCCGGAGCCGGCGCTCACTTGACGCGAACCAGAGCTCAGCAGACGGCGCACACCAGTCCGGGCAAGCATCAGCACGACGATCAGCGCGGTGACTGACCAGAAGTTGCCCAGACTCACTGCATCTCCGAAGACCAGCGCTATCAACTCCAGGATGACGAACTTGCTCCCAACCATGAGAAGCCACAGTGACAGCGCGGCAAGGCTCTTGCCTGCGGCGCTCGCGGCTGCCTTGAATCGAGCCTTGACCCGATCCTTGATCGCGAGAACGACCTCGAGGACGACCTTCAGTAGTACAGCGCTGAGCAGCGATAGCGTGAAGGTTTCGGCGACGACCTTCGGCAGGTATTCCGCAGCCAGATTGAGTACGACCACATAGACGAACACGTCGACGACGTCCACCGAGGAAATTGCCCAACGGCGCTTCGCCGACGGTTCCGGGGCAGCTGGCACACAAGTCACCTTATGGCACCGCCCGCGCCCGCGGCTCGAGATACCTGGCCGGTCGTGCTGTTCCTTAGTTGCCGCTGATCGGCATCTGCAGTGCGGTCTGCCAGGTCTCCTCGGGATCGGGATGGCCAACGAGATAGACCTCGCGCGCCGTACCGTCGGTGCGGTAGCCGTTGTCCTCGATCCACGTCGCGAGGATCTGGTAGGCCTCGCCGATCGTCGCCATCGCGCCGTGGTGGACGTATACCGCCGCCTGGTCGATCGCCGGCAGTTCGATCACCTCGACCGCATCGCCGCTGACTCCCGGGCCGACGGTGATTCCCGCTCCGACAGCAAGCGCACCGTCGGGCGCCGGTTCGTAGGTCGCGATTGCCGGGCCGGCCATCTGGATGCCCTCGCTCTGAAGTACGCCGGTCAGTTCGCCGTACAAACCCTGTACGACGGGCCCGACATCGGCGCTGTCGTTGCTTTTCGCGACTCCAGACAGCCGCGCGACGAGGACTGGTTCGACGCTCTCGACGGTGACGTTGTTCGTGCTCATGGTGCCTTCTCTTTCGATCATTCGAAGTCTCGCCTCAACGCGACCGAGTCGATCGGTGTCTGCGGCGAGCTGTTCGGCCAGCTGCGCCTGACGAAGCCGCAGCATGCCGCGCAGTTCCGACGTATCGACCTTCTCGTCGAGGACCGCGCCGACCTGCTCGAGGCTGAAACCGAGATCCTTAAGCGCGACCAGCCGGTTGAGCCGTTTCAGCTGCGCCGCCTCGTACGAGCGGTAGCCGCTGAACGGATCCACGCGGGCCGGACGAAGTAGGCCGATGGCGTCGTAATGCCTCAGCATGCGGACCGAAACCCGGCCCATCCTGGCGAACTCTCCGATGTTGAACATGACGCCACCTAGCTTCCGGTCTCACACGATGTCAGAGTCAAGAGGATGCTTCAGCACATCTTGATCCACGACGGGTGTTGAAGCCACATGGCCCAAAGGCGCCCGAGCAGAGGAAATGGCGAACACGGATGAACCGAGGCAAATCGACCCGGCGTCAGCCTCCAGAGCCTGGTCGAGGCCAGCACACCGACGGTCCCGGACGGGCACAATGCCGGGCTCCGAGTGTCGGTCACGGTGTACGGCGCGTGGCAGCCCGGCGTCACGTTCGCGCTCGGCGAGCTGGACCCGAACTTCGGCAACAATCCCGCCGTCCTCACCACCGTGGCCGGCCATCTGGCGCTCGTCGTACCGGCTGACACGACGATCCTGCGCGACGTGTGGGACGTACGGCGTATCGACGTTTCGGTGTCCGCCGCGCAGCCCGTGACGGCGGCACCCGGCTCTCTCGTGGTCGACAACGGCTCCCGTACGGCGACACTATCCGCCCAGCAGTTGGCCAGCCTGCCGCAGCAGTCCCAGCAGGTCGCGTTCTCGGCGGGCGGCGCCCCCGAAACACATACCGAGGCAGGCCCGACGCTGCGTGACGTCTTGTCTGCCGCTGGGCTCTGGCCGCTGTCCACAACCTCCGTCACGGCCGTCGGATCTGATGGCTACGCCGCCGCGGTCACACCGGCCGAAGCGACACTCGGTGGCCGTCCACTGCTGATCTCCCTGCGCGAAGACGGCCAGCCACTCGCCCAACCGCGCCTCATCACCAAGGGCGACATCAAGGGCGGCCGCTACGTCAGCAACACCGTGGTCCTCGACGTCGCGACGAAGCCGCTGTTCTGAGTACTTCCGTCATCCAAGTTGGCTGCTACTGCAGCCGTAACGTATGACGTCCCACTAGTTCGGGGTCTTGGTCGCGACGCCCTCATACATGTAGCCGAGCGGTTTCGGTGATTCGACGTAGTAGTTGGTCAGGCTCGTCAGCTCAAGACTGGACGCTCCGATCAGGTCCTCGATCGCGCGGTTCAGATGGCAGCCACCGGCGATCCTGCGCTGGATAGGAGTCAGCCGGTCCTGCCAGCGGGCCACCTTTGAATCCGGCGATCGGCCATGCTCGGCGAAATGCAGCGCCCCGCCGGGCCGCAACACTCGGGCGATCTCGGCGAGCGCAAGGCCCGCATCGGGGATGGTGCACAGCGTCCAGGTAGTAAGCACATGATCGACACTCGCGTCAGGAACATCGAGTTTCTGTCCGTCGAGGCCGACGTACTCGACGGGCACCTTCCCGGCTGCTATCCGGCGTTCGGCAAGCTCTCGTCCCTTCATCGCCGGTTCGACGGCGAGGACGCGGTCGACCGCAGTCGGGTAATAACGGACGTTGAGTCCCGAACCGAAGCCGATCTCAAGCACCTGACCGCTAAGTCCGTCGGCCACCCGGGCGCGGATGCGGCCGAACTCCTCGTTGCGCATGACGCGGTCCATGAAACGCGGCAGTATTCGGTCGGTGTAGGTACCCATGCGCTTCAGTATGGCCGACCTGCCGGTGTAGTCGAACTACGAACCGAGAGATTTGAAGTTGTTAGGCGAGGCCGAGGTCGCGGGCGATCAGCATCAGCTGCACTTCCGACGTACCTTCGCCGATCTCGAGAATCTTGCTGTCCCGGTAATGCCGGGCCACCGCGTAATCGTTCATGAAGCCGTACCCGCCGTGAATCTGGGTCGCGTCTCGGGCGTTATCCATGGCCGCCTCGCTGGCCACGAGTTTTGCGATCGAGGCCTGTGTTTTGAACGGCTTGCCGGCGAGCATGCGGGCCGCCGCGTCGTAGTAGGCAAGCCGGGCGGTGTGCGCGCGTACCTGCATCCGGGCGAGCTTGAACTCGATCGCCTGGTAGCGGCCGATTGACTGGCCGAAAGCCTTGCGCTCATTGGCGTATTTCACGCTCTCATCCAGGCAGCCCTGCGCGGCGCCGACGGACACTGCGGCGATCGCGATCCGGCCCTCGTCGAGGATCCGCAGGAAGTTGGCGTAACCACGACCGCGTTCGCCGAGCAGGTTTTCCTCAGGTACGACGACGTCGTCGAAGGACAGCGGGTGCGTGTCCGAGGCGTTCCAGCCGACCTTGTTGTACGCCGGCTCCGCGGTGAACCCGGCCGTCGGCACCGGGATCATGATTGCGGAGATCTCCTTCTTGCCGCCGTCGCGTTCACCGGTGACCGCGGTGACGGTGACCAGTTTAGTGATGTCCGTGCCGGAGTTGGTGATGAACTGCTTGTTGCCGTTGATCCGCCAGTGTCCGTCCTCCAGGCGCGCCGTGGTCTTAGTGGCACCGGCATCGCTGCCGCCGTCGGCTTCAGTCAGCCCGAACGCGCCGAGCGCGGCACCCGATGTCAGCTGTGGCAGCCATTCCTGCTTCTGTTGCTCGTTGCCAAACCGATAGACCGGCATCGAGCCGAGCGAACAGCCGGCCTCCAGAGTCATCGCGACGCTCTGATCGACCCGGGCGAGCTCCTCCAGCGCGATGCACAGCGTGAAGTAGTCGCCGCCCATCCCGCCGTACTCCTCGGGGAACGGTAAACCGAACAGCCCGAGCGATCCCATCTTGGCGACCACGTCGTACGGGAAGGTCTTCGTCGCATCGTGGTGCGCGGCGACCGGTGCCACGACCTCGTCGGCGAACTCGGCGACGGTCTGCTTCAGCGCGCGCTGTTCCTCGGTGAGCTCGAACTCCATCGCTACTTCTCCTTCGCAGTGGGGGTGTCGTCAGTGGCGGCCTCGTCGGGATGGATGGTCAGCAGCAGCTGATCGACCGCTACCAGTTGGCCTACCTTGAGCGCGAAGTCGCTCGTCACTCCGTCGATCGGCGCCACCAGCACGTGCTCCATCTTCATCGCCTCGACGACCACCAGCGGTGTCGCCTTGGCGACCGACTGCTGCTGTTCGACGTGTACGGCGAGCACGGTGCCAGGCATCGGGCTGCGTACCTCGCCGTCTGTAACGGCGTCGTCCGCGGCGGCACGTTCGAGGGGTACGTCGCGCAGCGCGGCGGTCGCACCGTCAATGTGGATCCAGGTGGTGTCCCCGTCGTCGGCGATCAGCGCACGGCGCGAAACACCGTCGGTCGTGACGTGCAGGTGATCGTGCGCACGGAAGCCGTCGACCGGGAGCGGCTCGTTGTCGTTGATCGTCAAGGTCATCCGGGCGTCGCGAGTGACCCTTAACCGCACATCGATGGTCTCACCGAACGCGTTTTGAACCGTCCAATGAACCGGCGCATTGGGTCGGCCGGCACGCCACCCGGACCCGTCGTCCCACGGCGCCAATCCGTGGCGAGCGCCGGACAGATAATGGTGCAGCGCGAAGGCGGCGTACGCCGCTGTGGGCGCGGTGCCGGCGGTGAGTGACTCAATCTCCCGACCGACAAGACCGGTGTCGAGCTTGCCCGCGCGCACGTCGGGATGGTTGATCAACGCACGCAAGAATCGCAGGTTGGTGGTGACCCCGAGCACCACGGTCTCTCCGAGCGCACGATCCAACCGCGACAGCGCCGCCGCACGGTCCTCGCCCCAGGCGACGACCTTGGCGAGCATCGGGTCGTACGTCGTACCGACCTCGGCGTCCGGCAGTAACGAACTGTCGACACGTACGTCGACTCCGTCCGGTTCGCGTAGCTTGAGCACGCGACCTCCGGTGGGCAGGAAGTCACGGGCCGGGTTTTCGGCGTAGACCCGGGCCTCGACCGCGTGCCCGTTGAGGACGAGGTCGTCCTGCGTCATCGACAGCGGTTCGCCTGCTGCGACTCGGAGCTGCTGCTCGACCAGATCCAGGCCGGTGACCATTTCGGTGACCGGATGCTCCACCTGAAGGCGGGTGTTCATCTCCATGAAAAAGAACTCATCGGGCGCGTCGGCGGACACGATGAACTCCACCGTGCCGGCGCCCGCATAGTTAACGGCTGCGGCCGTATCGACGGCCGCCTTACCGATCCGGTCGCGAGTGGCCTGATCCAGCAGGGCGGACGGCGCCTCCTCGATGATCTTTTGGTGGCGCCGTTGCAGTGAACATTCGCGCTCGCCGAGGTGGATGGTGTGGCCGTGCGCGTCGGCGAGCACCTGGACCTCGATATGCCTGGGGTTGCTGACAAATCGCTCAAGGAAGAGGGTGTCATCGCCGAACGACGTTGCGGCTTCGCGGCGCGCGGTGACGATCGCCGAGGCTAACCCGGCCTCGCTTTCCACCAGGTGCATACCTTTTCCGCCACCACCGGCGGACGGCTTGATCAGCACCGGATAGCCGATCTCGGCGGCGTTGGCGATGAGGTCGTCATCGGTCATGCCCGGGTCGGTCCGCCCGGGAACGACCGGTACGCCGGCACGTCCTACCGCATTTTTGGCGCGGATCTTGTCGCCCATGACCTCGACAGCGGAGGCGGGCGGGCCGATGAAGACGATGCCTTCCTTGTCCAATGCGCGAGCGAAGTCGACATTCTCCGACAGGAATCCGTAGCCCGGGTGGATCGCCTGCGCCCCAGTGGCTTTCGCCGCGGCAATGACGTTGTCGATCGACAGATACGAGTCACGAGCTGCCGCCGGTCCGATCCGTACGGCGATGTCTGCCTCGCGGACGTGCTTCGCGTGCGCGTCCGCGTCGGAGTAGACCGCGACGCTGCGGATGCCCATGGCGCGCAGGGTCTTGATGACGCGGCAGGCGATCTCGCCGCGGTTAGCAATGAGGACGGTATCGAACATCATGGTCACATCCGGAAGACGCCGTAGGAAATTTCGGGCAAGGGTGTTCGTGACGCTGCGGCGAGCGCGAGGCCAAGGGTCATGCGGGTATCGACCGGATCGATGATCCCGTCGTCCCACAGCCGAGCGGTGGAGTAGTAGGCGTTGCCCTGCTCGTCGTACTGCTGGCGGATCGGCGCCTTGAACTTCTCCTCGTCCTCGGCGCTCCACTCGCCGCCCTTGGCTTCGATCCCGTCGCGGGTGACCGTCGACAGCACCGACGCCGCCTGTTCGCCACCCATCACGGAGATCTGCGCGCCGGGCCACATCCACAGGAATCGCGGCGAGTAGGCGCGCCCGCACATCCCGTAGTTACCGGCGCCGAACGACCCACCGATGACAACGGTGAATTTCGGGACCCGCGCGGTCGCGACGGCGTTGACCATCTTCGCGCCGTTCTTGGCGATGCCGCCGGCCTCGTATTCGCGACCGACCATGTAGCCGGTGATGTTCTGCAGGAACAGCAGCGGAATATTGCGTTTGTCGCACAGCTCGATGAAGTGCGCGGCCTTGAGCGCCGACTCGCTGAACAGGATGCCGTTGTTGCCGAGGATGCCGACCGGATGGCCGTGGATGTGCGCCGTACCAGTCACTAGCGTGGCGCCGTACTCGGACTTGAACTCGTCGAACTCGCTGCCATCGACCAGCCGCGCGATGATCTCACGGACGTCGTACGGCGTGCGCGAGTCGGCCGGGATGATTCCGTAGAGTTCCTCGGGGTCGTACGCCGGTGCACGCGGCGCCTCGACGTCCCAGACGGGCTGGTCCCGAGGCCCAAGTTTGCCGACGATCTGCCGCATGATGTGCAGCGCGTGGGTGTCGTTATCGGCCAGATGATCTGTTACGCCGGAGGTTTTTGAGTGCAACAGGCCGCCGCCGAGGTCTTCGGCTGTCACGATTTCGCCCGTCGCGGCCTTCACCAACGGCGGCCCGCCGAGGAAGATCGTGCCTTGGTTCTTGACGATGATCGCCTCGTCGGACATGGCCGGGACGTACGCGCCGCCTGCCGTACACGAGCCGAGTACGGCGGCGATCTGCGGAATGCCCCGCGCGCTCATCGTGGCCTGGTTGAAGAAGATCCGCCCGAAGTGTTCGCGGTCGGGGAAGACCTCATCCTGTTTGGGCAGAAACGCGCCTCCTGAGTCGACCAGGTAGAGGCAGGGCAGCCGGTCGTTGAGCGCTACTTCCTGGGCCCGGAGGTGTTTTTTGACCGTCATCGGGTAATAGGTGCCGCCCTTGACGGTCGCGTCATTAGCGACGATGACGCACTCGCGGCCACTGACTCGCCCGACACCGGTGATGATCCCGGCTCCGGGCGCGTCGCCGTCGTACATTCCGTGGGCCGCCAACGGCGAGAGCTCGAGAAACGGGCTACCCGGATCAAGTAGCGTGTCGACGCGTTCGCGGGGGAGGAGTTTGCCGCGGCTGACGTGCCGGTCCTTGGATTTTTGCGAACCACCGTCGGCGGCCTCGATCCGCGCGCGCAGGTCGTCGACCAGCGAGCGTTGCAGTGTCGCGTTGGTGGCGAACTGTTCTCCGCCGGTGTCGATGAGGGTGGACAGTCGTCCCATGTGCCCGTCCGTTCCGTTCTAGAAGCCAGTGGTGCGCAAGTAGTGCGATCAGGTCGTCGTACGCCGGTCGCACCCTCAGTGTGCGCCGTCGATGATCGCCGCCGTATCAGCAGGATACGAACGATGACGCGTAGCTAGACCGACGACAAATTTCAGTTAGTAACCATTAACTGAACTAGAAATCTAGCGTAAGGTGGGCGCTATGTCCACGCGAGCGGAGTCCTCGGCTGAGTCCAAACAGCGTGATGCTCCACTCGCACCAGTGAGTCGGCGTACCGCTAAGGCCGCGCGCACCGACTCATTGCTCAACGCCGCGAGTCGACTGTTTGCCGACCGCGGATTTCACGGCGTTTCCATCGAGCAGCTTGCCAAGGCGGTCGGCATCAGTGGACCGGCGCTCTATCGGCACTTTGCCAGCAAGGGCGCGCTACTCGCCGAGGTATTACGTGATATCAGTCAGCGTCTGCTGGACGGCGGGATGGCTCGGGTCGGTGACGCGGGGTCGCCGCAAGAGGCGCTGCACCTTCTGGTCGACTTCCATACGGACTTCTCATTGACCGAACCCGAGCGAATCCGGGTGCAGGACCGGGACTTCGCCAACTTGTCCGCCGACGCCGCCCACGACGTACGGCACCTGCAACGCGAGTACATCGAACTGTGGGTCGACGTACTACAGGACTGCGATCCGGCGCTGGACGCTCCGACCGCTCGGCTCAAGGTCCAGGCCTGCTTCGGGCTGCTCAACTCCACGCCACACAGTGCGCGCGGGGGTGACCGGGCCACCACCAAGGCGGTGCTGACCGAGATGGCGCTCGCCGCGCTCGCCGCACCCCCTCTAACCTCCTAGTGCGCCGCGACCTCAATTCGCGGCGTACGAACCGGTCGATAATCGCCTGCGAAACCGATGACTTTATTCAAAAGGTCCCCGCTGGTAGCCGAAATAGTTGTCTTCGTCCGGCGGAAAGTCACCGGGTAGCGGCTGTGCGTATCTCGGCAGTGCGTAGTCAGGTTCCCACGGGTATCGATCACCGGCACGCCAATACACGTGGAGGGCCGGAATGTCGCTCGCTTCCGCCGGACGGTAGAACCGATATGTCTCGAAAGGATCTCCTCAGGGTTGGGCACCGTCTGGAACTGCAGCGCGAACCCGAATCCGTCAATCGTGTAGTCGACGCCTTTGCGCGGCTGACCACCGCCGCGGATCCAACGGCCAAGAGTATTGAGCACCAGGGATGTCGTGCCGGGATCGCAGCCATACATCAACAGTTCCGGGTGGCCGAGCCCATGTAAGCCCACGGTGTATCCGAATACGGTGTCCTCGGCATCCCTCTCGTCGCCGCATTCGCACCCTGGATAGGTGCATCCATCACCGCCGACATACGTGATCGCCCACCCGTTCTTGCGCACGGTCTCTCGCATCCACGCGTCTTCCTGATCGAGCCAGGCTGTGTCTTTGGCGTTCATGATCTGTTCCTTTCGTTGATCTCCGTTGCCCAACGATAGAACTGTTGTACGACATCTGATTTTGTTATCCACAGCGGCGCACCCACTCAGGCGGGCACCCGACACCGACCAGCCATCCTTCGCTAGACGACGGGATGCTCCGGTTTCTGGGACACGGGTATCCGGGTGACGGACTTCTAGGTGAGCGACTTCTAGGTGAGCGGCTTCTGGGCGACCAACGCGCCACGATGAGCGACCGTGCGCCGATAGGAGACATTCTCGAATCCGGCGTCGGCGGCGAACAGGGCCAGCTCACCGATAGACCAGCATTTGCCGACAGTCGAGTGCATCAGCAGGACGGAGTATTCGGCGTTGGCGAGCGGTCCGCGCTTGTCTGCGTCGATGTGCGCGTCGTGATCGACCATCCAGCCGCCGGGTGGCAATGCGGCGTACGACGCTCCAAGCAGGTGGCGCACACGCGGTTCGTCCCAGTCGTGCAGCACCTGCGAATACAGATGTAAGTCGTGACCCTGAGGTAGCGGATCAGTGAAGATGTCGCCGCTTCGCACGTCGACTCGGGAGTCCCAGCCGCGCTCGGCCAGCAGCAGCCGCGCCGCCACATCCACCGGCGGGCGTTCGACGACGGTGCCGCGGGCCGCCGGGCGGCCCGCGAGCAAGGAGCACGCATAGATGCCCGAACTGCCACCGACGTCAAGGATCGAGGTAGCCGGAAGATCACTCACGGCCGCGGCCAGCGCCGGACCAAGGAAGACTCCGCGCGCATCCATCGCCGCGGTGATCCCGCGCGCAAACTCCACGTCATCGAGCCGTTGCGACCATCCGGCGCCAGAACCGCCGGTCCGCGCGCTCGCCCAGGCCGCAGGTCGATCGGTCCGAAGCACGTCTGTCAGTTCGCCTACGGCCGGCCGCTCGGCCAGGGAGGCGTAGTAGGCATGCAGGCTCAGTGGCGAATCGGCGACCAGTTGTTGCCGAGCCAAATCGGTGAGTGAGATGACCCCGGACGGCTGCCGCTCGATCAGCCCTAACGCCGCGCCGTACGTAAGAAGCACGTCCAACGGACGCGTCGCAACCTCAAGTCCCGCGCTGATCTGCGCCTCGGTGACCGGCCCCTGCCGCTCGATCCAGGTAAACAGGTCTAGATTCACAACCGCGGCGATCAGCAGGTCGGGTGCATAGACACCGTCGCGCACCTGGTACAGCGTAGTTGGATCGGCAATCTCTGACGGCGAGGACATGTTCCGATCCTGCCACCGCGGCGTACGACGTCCTACGCCTCTCGGCAGGCATCGTAGTAGTTTTCGCTCTGCTCGTCGTACATCTGCCACACGGCCATGACACCGATGGCGGTCTGAGCTATGCCAAGCAGCAGGCCGATCCAGCCGATTGAGGCGACATCAAAGAAGTCGAACATGAGCAGGATCAGCCCAAATCCGGCCATCACCACCGACACCGCACGAGCCCAGCCCTTGCCGCGGGCGGTCGCCTCGGCCATCCACACCCACATCGCGATCCCGGCCAATAGCCCGATGGTGCCACCGAAGAACAGCAGCGTGCCGACGGAGAACCCGGAAAGGTCAAAGCGGTTTTCGGTGATCGCGCGTACGACGTTGAGCAAGAGCCTCAGACCCGTGACGATTGCCCCGATCCGCAGCAGCTTGACCGCCTTGGTGATGGGCGGCGGCGGCGCGATCTTTCGATCGGCCTTCGGTTTCGTCGAGACCCCGCCGGAGCGCGAGCCGACGGATCGTGAGTTGTAGTCGGACATCCCCATCACGCTCCCCGCACGCGCAGTACTTACTGATGCCCGATATATACCAGAGCGACGCCCCGGGTTCGGGGCACCACGCCATCGGACGTTCAACTAAAGACCGACATCGTCGTACGCCGGGGTCCGCGATGGGAGTCGATCCTATTTCAAAGGCGTATAGCCCCGTGCACGCGAACCGAAAATCTACCGATCGGGAAGGTTTAGTGCGCCGTCGACGTTAGCCAAGCGTGACGTCACTCAAACTCTCTGCCCTTGACCTTGTGCCCGTGCGCACCGACCAGACGACCGGCGACGCGCTTGCCGCGAGTATCGGTGTCGCGCAAGCCGCGGACCGCGCCGGCTTCACCCGATATTGGGTGGCCGAGCACCACAACATGGCTTCCGTCGCCGCGACCTCGCCGCCTGTGGTGATCAGCCTGCTGGCAGCGCGTACCGAGCGGATCCGGGTCGGGTCCGGCGGAGTCATGCTGCCCAATCACGCGCCGCTTGCGGTGGCCGAACAGTTCGCGCTGCTTGAGGCGGCGTACCCCGGACGGATCGACCTCGGTATTGGGCGGGCGCCGGGCTCGGATCCGGTGACCTCGATGGCGCTGCGCGGGCCGGCCGGTCGTGGCGACGAGGACATCCAGAACTTCCCGCAGTATCTCGATGATGTCGCCGTACTGATGAGCAAGGAAGGTGCGATGGTTCGCCTTCGCTCCAGCGATTACGGGTTGAAGGCGACCCCTCATGCGGTCAGTACGCCACCGTTGTGGCTACTTGGCTCGTCGGCGTACTCCGCGCATCTGGCCGCCGAAAAGGGCATGCCCTACGTGTTCGCGCACCACTTCTCTGGGCAGGGAACCGAACAGGCCCTGCAGATGTATCGCGCTGAGTTCCAGCCGAGTGAGCTGACGCCGGCGCCACGGACGTTCCTGACCGTCAACGCCGTCGTCGCCGACACTGCTGCGGAGGCCGAGGCACTCGCCCTGCCGCAGGCCCAGAACATGGCACGACTGCGGACCGGTCAACCGATGGGGTTTGTCGACCTCGTCGAGGACGCGCAGGCAACCACCATGAGCCCTGGACAGAACGATCTGATCGCGAGCAACGTACGCCGCACCATCGTCGGTACGCCGGCCGAAGCCGCCACCGAAATCCGCGCACTCGCTGCGCGGTACGACGTCGACGAAGTCATGATCAATCCGATCGCCTCGGCGTACCGCGGCGCATCGCCGGACCGCGCCGTCGCCCGGGAACGCACCCTCGAGCTGCTGGCCAAGGAACTTCTATAGCGGGACTTCTGTAGCGATGCGACTTCGTTAACCGCTCTTCGCCAATTGCATGATCTGTCAACCTGAACCGGACCTAGCCCGTCTGGACGTGTAGGTGGCGCGCTGAACGCGCGTTCCTCAACATGAAACAGGTGAACAAAATGCGCACGACACGAGCGATACAAATAGCGTCCATTGCCATCCTCGGACTCGGAGCGGCCGGCTGCAGCACCGCCGGCTCCTCAGGGCACGCGGGAAGTCCGTCGGGCGGTTCGGGATCGCAGGCTACGGGGCAGTCAAATGCATCGCAGTCGAGCGTGTCGGGGGCGTCCGGCACGTCTACGTCTGCGAGTAAAGCGCCAACGGCCGGGTCGCAGGACCAATCGCAGGCTGCAGGGTCCACCGCCCCGATCTGCGCGGCGGTCAACCTGACATTCGCGGCGGGTCAGCCCGACGGCGCCGCAGGCAGCACATATCAACCCGTCGTACTCACCAACAAGGGCACGGCGACGTGCACGCTCACCGGCTTCCCCGGCGTCTCGTTCGTCGCCGGCGATGACGGGCATCAAGTGGGCAACGCCGCGGATAAGGACAAGTCCAAGTCCGTCACAGCGGTCACGCTCGCGCCGGGGGCTAAGGCGCAATTCGTCGTACGCATTGCGCAGGCTGGGAATTATGACCCGTCGTCCTGTCAGCCCGTCGCAGCGCGCGGCCTGCGCATCTACACGCCCGGCGAGACTCACTCCGCGTTCTTGCCGTTGGACGTTCAGGCGTGCAGTACTACGGCGCAGAACCAGCTCACCACCGGACCAGTGACCGCTAGCTAGCCCACAACCCGCATGTCACCGCTGTCTCATCTTTGTCGCGGCTGATGTCGCGGGACGGGGAAGAGAAACGCGGGACAAGGAGCGCGATGCTGGGTACGAAACCACGGACCGAAGAGTACGGCCTCACGGTTGGTCGGGGGAGAAGGCAGTGTGGCCGGGACGCCACCTAAGGCATCCCGGCCACACTGGTTACTCGTTCCCGTAACTGGCCAGCGGACCGTGCGGGTCAGTGGCAGGGGGATTTGCCACCGGTACCGCTGGTGGCGGGAACGTATTGGTGACGGCAACACTGAGGACGCCGTCGAGTAGCGGCGAGGCGCCGTGAAGTCGCATATTGATTACGAAATTCACCGGCGGGACCAGCCCTGGAGCCGCACTACCTAGGGCCACCAAGAGCCAGAAGCAATCGTCCGCACATTTTTGGCGCACCAAAAATAGGACCTTCTGCAGTTCAACAACATTTCCCCCCACGAGAAATCCCCGGCGTTAGCTACCCCCGTAGCTCGCCGATCCAGCCGTGCAACTCGGTCAACTGACCAGGTCGGTGGACTTGGTAACGCAGAACCTACCCCCGGATCGCACGCATCACGGTCGTTTTCGCACATTCAGTGAGGCAGATGACATCTTCAAAAATCGCATCACAAAACTCGGTCCTTGCACCTGTAGATACGCCGAACGTCCCGGCAATCGAGTGTTGGCGTGCAAGCGGAAATACGCGCACTGGCCACAGAAATTCGCCATTATTCAGACGTGTACGGCGACCGAGAAATTAGTGGTTACGCGGTTCCCACGCGCTGCTGGGCATATCGCCCGCGGCGTGCGTGAGAATGCGTAAGTGCGTATCAAGAGTTTCGATGTTGTGTTGGTCGATCCGCGCGAGGCAGAGGTTCGGTCCGGCGGTCCAGATCTCGTCCAGAGGTGGTAGCTCCAGCAACTGCTGCATCGTGCGCGGCGATAGGACCGAGTAGACCGTCTCTGGATTCTTGGAGAACACCGCGTAGCGGTCATTGAACTCGCCGTACTCCAGATTTACCTCGTGCATCACGGACGTCGCCGTGGCACGCCAGGTTTCCGGATATATATGGACGTACGGTAACGGTCCGGGCATAGTCATCAGCGTTACGGCGTACGCCTGCATGTTGCCGCCGCGGGTCTGCGCAGACACGGTGAACGCCAGGAATCCCCATCTGCCAGCGATCCCTGCGACGATCGGTGGGTACGCCGCCCACTTGCCTGGAGCAAACGGACCGCCGGCGATGTCGATCGGGCTACCGTCGGACATCGTCGGCAACGCATCGTAAATGGCCCAGTTGTTGCTCTGCGCCATGATCGCGATCGACCTCGGGTCGATGTCATCGCGTCCGCGGAACTCGGGGGTGTCGCCCCATCCCGATCGTCCGAAGCCGCGCCCGCGGCGGCGTCCGTACCCACCGCCGAAACCGCCGCCGAATCCACCACCGAAACCACTACCGAACATGTGTGGGCCCCTCTCGTCAGTCGTTCATCGACGAGGTCCGCAATGCGCGCAGCATCGCGCCCAGTATCAACAGATGCCGCGCCAGCACATTTTCGTCATGCGGTCCCTCGGTCGTGATCAGGATGTGGTTGCTATGTGTCCACAGTTCGTCGGTGTCGTGCCCGGAACAGAGCGCGTCACGGACATCTTCGTCGATCAAGGTCGACAGCGTGCGCAACTCTTCCTCGCCGTTGGCCGCCAGCAGTTTCCATCGGGCGTCGAAGATCGGGTCAACTGTCGGGTAGGCAACCATCCCGCGCGATGGCCCCATCCGGTAACGCGACGGAACGACGCGCACATCGGGCAGCGACAGCATTGTCGGTACGGCGGTGACGCACTGGCGTACGGTGCGCCCGAGCCGGCTGTCCTCGACCGCGTCGAACGCCACGAAATTCCACTCGCCGGGCGGCAACCCGTCGGCGGCACGATTGGTGAATGGGTCGAATCGGCCGCGTACGACGTTGCCGGCCCGGTAGCCGTGAATCGGCAACGGCAGCGTGCCAAGCATCGCGTCTGCCTCGTCGTCCGATTCGCTGATCTGCCAGCCGAACTCCGAGACCGCCTCAACTAGACGGCCGAGCTTCTCGTCTCCCGGCACCATGGCCAGTGGTACGCCGGCGGACGCAATGAACCTAGCGGTCTTGTTGGAGAGCAGCCGGTCTTTCAGCGATTTGCGTGGTTGGGCGTCATCCGGCGTGATCCGCGCATCGTCGTGGCTGGTCGCAGGCCGCCAGTCGGACGGTGGCTGGTTGGACGGCGCGTAACCGTCGGGCGTGCCTGAGGCGAGGGGATCCTGTCCGGAACCCCCGCGCACGAACGGATCGTCGATCGGTCGCTCGTCGAACCGTGGATCGTCCGCGGATCCGTCATCGGGTCGTGGTTTCTCAGCCATGATTTTCAGCCATATGTGTCCCTTGGTCCTCGTCCGCGCATAGACCGGCGGCCCTTCTTCCAACTCGGCGCGACCGGTCCTTGCACCCTGATACTGGTCACAACGTCTGGGCCGACGCTTTCGTTTATTTTCAGGTGCAGACGCCGTAGCTCGAGTCGCAGTTGGGTGGCCCAGGCCGTGGAGACGGCTCGAATCGTCAGTACGCCGGCCTCCAGCGACACCGGAGTCGTCTTCTCGGCGAGCATTTCTCCAACGATCAGGTCCCACTGGCCGAAGATCCGCCCGCGTTGCATGTCCTCGCCCCAGCCGTGCACCTGCGCGACCCGTGAAAACACCGAACCGAGCGCCTGCGGGTCGCGTGCGGACGGCCCGGCACCGGACCACCGGCGTCGTCGCGGGCTTTGGTCGGTCTGGCCGACGCGTCTCGGCGTACGACGGGCGCGTGGCAGGTATTTCCCGGCGTCGACGCTGCTGCCGGAGATATGCAGCATCGACGCGAAGGATCGCGCCGCAGGATCGACGGCGGGCGGCGTTGCCGCGTCGTCATCGTCCTCGTCAGTCATGGCTTCCACTCTAGGTCGCGGACCGGCTGCGTGTCGGGCCGACGTCGGGCTCAGTCGGCGGTCGTCTGTACGACTGTTCCGGCGTCGACGTAGTAACTACGGGCACCGAGCTCGTCCGGTACGTCGCTCTCGACGGCGGCGGTGATCAGCGTCTGTTCGGCGCCGATCGCGACCCGCGCCAAATGGTTGCGTCGCCTGGTGTCCAGTTCGGCGAACACGTCGTCCAGGATCAGGATCGGCTCGTTGCCCTCGGCTCGCAGCAGCTCGTACGACGCGAGCCGCATCGCGAGTGCGATCGACCAGGACTGCCCATGGCTGGCGTAGCCCTTAGCCGGGAAGTCGTCAAGGGTGAGCAGTAGCTCGTCGCGATGCGGGCCGACAAGAGTGACGCCGCGTTCGACTTCCTTTGGCCGGGCCGCCGCCAGCCGTTCGGCTAGCCGTGCGGCGATCTGGTCGACGGCCGGTACGGCGCCGTCTGCCGCGGCGGTGCCCTGTGCCGGCGTGGCGGTCGAGTCCGCGCCGTCGTCGCCGCTGGCTCGATAGGTCATGCCGACGGTGTCCGCCGCCCCTGAGATGTTGGCGTAGGCCTCCTCATAGAACGGTGACAGGTCGCGCACTAGGGTCAGCCGGCCGTGCAACAGCGCCGCGGCAGCACGCACCAGATGCCCGTCCCAGACATCGATCGTCCGCAGGTCGCCGGCCCCGCCGGCCCGACGCGCCATACCGGCCGTCTTCAACAGCGCGTTACGTTGCCGCAAAACCTTGTCGTAGTCCGAGCGCACACTGGCGTAACGCGGGTAGCGCACAGTCAGGAGGTCATCGAGAAACTTTCGTCGTACACCGGGGTCGCCGCGCACCAGCTCGAGATCTTCTGGAGCAAACAGCACGCTGCGCGAAATCCCGATAACGTCACGAGTCCGCGAGACCGGCGAGCGGTTCACCCGAGCGCGGTTGGCTTTCCCCGCGGTGATCTCGACTTCAATCAGCAGTTCACGGTCGTCGTTGACCACTGCTCCGCGGACGACTGCGCGCTCGGCGCCGCGGCGGATCAGCGGGAGGTCGCTGGCGACGCGATGCGAGCTGAGACTGCCCAAGTAGCCGACGGCCTCGACCAGGTTGGTCTTGCCCTGTCCGTTCGCGCCGATCAGCACGTTGGGTCCGCGCGCGAAATCCAGCTGCGCCTCGACGTAGTTACGAAAGTCGAGCACGTGGAGGCGGGAGATATACACGTCCCGAACCCTCCATCAATGTGCGTGCGCCCGAACCCGACACAGCCGGTAGCGCGATCAGCCGCGAGCCCGACAGTCGCTAGCCGAGCGGACTAGCCGGGCAGCCGCATCGGCATGATCAGGTAGCGGTACGAGTCCAGATCGGACTCCTCCGACGCGGCCTCGGATTCTGACGGGGTCGGGCTGAGGACCGCCGGCTTAGTGGACGTGACGAACTTCAGCCGGACGGACGGCACGTGAATCGCACCCAGACCATCGAGCAAGAACGTCGGGTTGAACCCGATCCGGATCGGGTCGCCATCGAACCCGCTGGCCAGCGACTCCTCGGCCGAACCCTCGTCCTCACCCGCGACGGTCAACGTGACGGTGCCGTTTTCGAACCCGAGCTGTACCGGCGTGCCGCGATCGGCGACCAACGCGACGCGGCGTACGGCCTCGACCAGTGGCGCCACCTCGACGTCGGCCTGGGCAAGGGTCTCAGATGGAAGCAACTTGCGAAACGGAGGGAAGTCCGGGTCGAGCAGCCGAGTCGTGGTGTGCCGGTCGCCGCCGGAGAAGCCAATGATCCCATCGGCTGCGTTAGCCAGGCCGATCGAGATCTTTCCGGCGCCGGCAAGAGTCTTGGCCGTGTCGCTGAGCATTTTCGCCGGAACGAGTACGGCGGTCGACGTGGACTCCTCTGGCTTCCAGGACATCTCGCGGACCGCGAGTCGATAACGATCGGTGGCGGCGAACGTCAAGGTGTCGCCCTCGATCTCGATCCGGACACCGGTCAGCATCGGCAGCGTCTCATCGCGGCCGGCGGCGACGGCGACCGTCGCGACGACCTGCGCGAACTCATCGGCATCGACCGTGCCGCTGACCGCTGGCATCGACGGCAGCGCTGGATAGTCCTCCACGGGCATGGTCGGCAAGGTGAATTTCGAGGAGCCGCACTTGATGGTGAGCCGCGCTCCATCGACCGCGAACTCGACCGGTTTGTTGGGCAGGGCTTTCGTGATATCGGCCAACAACCGGCCGCTGACCAGCGACTTGCCGGAGGTCTCGGTCGCGGCGTCGATGCGCATCTGAGTCGAAACTTCGTAATCGTAACTGGAGACGGTCAGGTGGTCTGCGTCGACCTCGAGCAGGATGCCGGACAGCACCGGCATGGGCGGGCGTTGCGGCAAGCTACGCGCAACCCACGCCACGGCGTCGGCCAGTGACGCGCGCTCGACCTGAAATTTCATCGAACCTCCACGGGGATCTGCGCCCTGATGCGCAGCGGACCAACACTGTCCCAGATCGACCGGTATCCACACACAGCGGGCACCCTAACTCGAAACGGATTCTTATATCTAACACTCTTCGTAGTCGTAGTAGGGCCTGTGAATTCTGTGGATAACCGTCGTTTGTCGAGGTCACCCGGTTTGGCAGGCTGGTGATGGACTGTGTTCGACACGGTTGATAACGGTGGCCGTGTGTGGATGACACGACTGGCGCGGTGCTCCTGCACATCGGGCTCAACAGGCTGTACACGTCTTTGCACACAGTTATCCACAACCGGTAATTCCATAGAATCCCAAGAATTCACTGAACCATGGGCGTGTCGATGTGCGGCGGCGCTCATCGACGTCCTTCGGACTTGATGAGGGTGGTCAGCTCGCTGACTTGGTTATAGATGTGCCGCTTCTCGACGAGTTCCTTGGTGACCTTCTTGACCGCGTGCATGACGGTCGTGTGGTCCTTGCCGCCGAACTCTTGACCGATCCGAGGCAGCGAGAGGTCGGTCAGCTCGCGGCAGAGGTACATGGCGATCTGGCGGGGCATCACGAGGATCTTGCTGCGGTTGCGTCCGCACAGGTCGTCGATCGTGACGTCGAAGTACGTCGAGACCACGTGCATGATCGTCTGCGCGCTGATCAAGGAGCTTTCGTCGTTGGGAACGAGATCCTTGATGACGTGTTCGGCGAGCGACAGATCAATGCCCTGGCCGGTGAGGTTGGCGAATGCCGATACCCGGATCAACGCGCCTTCGAGCTCGCGGATGTTGCTCTGGATCCGGTTAGCGATCAGCTCCAGGACCTCCGGCGCGATGTTGAGGCCCTCTTGCGCGGCCTTACGCCGGAGGATCGCGATGCGGGTCTCGAGATCGGGTCGCTGAATGTCCGGAGTCAGCCCGCCGGCGAACCGACTGCGCAACCGGTCCTCGAGAGTCGTGAGCTCGTTGGGCGTGCGGTCGGACGTAATCACGATCTGCTTGTTGGCGTTGTGCAGCGTGTTGAAGGTGTGGAAGAACTCTTCCTGGGTCTGCTCCGCGCGTTCGAGGAACTGGATGTCGTCGATCATCAGGATGTCGACCTCGCGGTAGCGGCGCCGGAACTGCTCGCGCTGATCGCCGCCGCCCTTGCCGACCCCGGCGATCGTGTTGATGAAGTCGTTGGTGAACTCTTCGGAGCTCACGTAAAGCACATTGATGTTGGGGTCCATCATGTAGGCGTAGTTGCCGATCGCGTGCAGCAGGTGGGTCTTACCCAGGCCCGAGTCGCCGTAGATGAACAGCGGGTTGTAGGCCTTCGCCGGGGTCTCTGCGACCGCATTCGCCGCGGCGTAGGCCAGTCTGTTGGACGGTCCACGCACGAAGTTCTCGAACGTGTAGCGCGGGTTGAGCCGTCCTGGCGTGATGCCTGCCTTGGTGACCGAATGGCCGCCGACATGCGGGCGGTCCGGCGTACCGTTGCGCGGTTCGTCGCTGAAGTCGGACCCGTTGTGCTGTGGTACCGGGACCGGCGAGCTGAACGGTGCACCGTCACCCGGACCTCGGTCGTACGGCGATTGATCGGCGCTTCGGCTCCGCCCGCTCCAGTCCGAGTCCTGCGGCTGCTGCTCGGGCCGCGTAGGTCGACTCGTGGCCTGCTCATCGTGGGTTGGCGCTTCGTGGGTTGGTACGTCGTGGGCTGCTATGTCGTGGTTGAGGGGCTGCTCGGGCTCGGCCGCGGGGGCCGGTTCGACCGGCGCGGAGTTATCCACGGTCACCGCGACTTGGATGTCGCGTCCGAGAGTCTTCGACAATGCCTGGGTGAGAATCGGTCGTAGCCGTGTCTCCAGCATGTTCTGGGTGTACGTGTTGGGCGCGGCCAAGAGGGCCGTGCTGCCCATTAGGCCCAACGGCCGGGTGACTCCGAGAATCGCCCGATTCTGCCCGGTCAGCTCGGAGTCGTCGATATTTCCGAGTGCGTCGTTCCACACCACTTCGAGTTCATGCGGAACCTCGGTCACTCGGAAGTCCTTCCACTGCGGTTGCCACCCCGGACGTCGGGGTTATCCACCATATCTGTGGATAAGCCTGTGTATTACATCAAGACAGGACAAGATGGCGCGGGGTTATTCACATAATTGTCCACAGGGTGTGCAAAGACAGACGTCCCGGTAGAGCGGCATCGGACGGTCGCGGATTCGGGGGGAGCGCGTGTCGTCGATGTCGGAGATCGACAACGTTACAACCGATCGACCGCGCCCCACAAGTTAATCAGGGGCGATATTTATCGATTCTCGGCGCGTCGCGAGTGTTAATTCGCGGGGTGGAGTGACAATGCAGCCCCAGCCAGCAGCTTCATGCGTCCGCGGCGCGCACGAGTGTCTCTGACTACACTTGTGGAGGTGCGTTTGACCTTCCTTGGTCCGATCCGTACCGTAGAAAGGTCGCATCTAGCGGCACCCGGCGCACTGATCTTCCCCATCACGCGCGATCTGTCCATGCATCGTGGGCTCGTCGTACGACGAGGGGTGCGGATCGGCGTTCCTGGGCACTGTCGGCTCTCGTGCCGACGATCTGAGATTTGTCATTGACCATTTGGTCGCCCGCTACAGAGGGCGACTGGCATGCCGTGAGGTATGCACGTAGTTCGAGGAGAGCCCGCCAGTGAGCAAGCGGACGTTCCAGCCCAATAACCGTCGTCGCGCTAAGACGCACGGTTTCCGTCTTCGCATGCGCACCCGCGCCGGTCGCGCGATTCTTTCCTCGCGGCGTCGCAAGGGTCGCAGCGGCATCTCGGCATAGCGCGCCGAGCGGTCTCACGGCGCGATGCTCGACCACGGGCAGCGGATACATCGCAGCGCCGACTTCGGGGCTGCTATTCGCCGTGGTCGTCGCGTCTCGCGCGGCGGGCTCGTGATGCACGTACAAGAACGCATCGGTCGGTCTGAGCCGACCCGGTGCGGTTTTGTCGTATCTAAATCCGTCGGCGGCTCCGTCGTACGACATCGAGTTACCCGCCAGTTGCGCCATCTGTGCCACGACCACTACGCCTCGTTTGCCCCCGGCAGTATCGTCGTAGTGCGAGCGCTGCCAAGCGCAGCTACGCACTCGTTCTCACAATTATCGGCAAACTTTGAATCTATACTTGAAAAGTTTCGCAACGGGAGGCCTCGTGGAAACTGACCCGAGCGCTTCGGTGGCGATCCGCGTCGTTCTTGCGCCGATAGAATTTTACCAACGGTGGATCTCGCCGGCACTCCCCGCGAGCTGCCGCTTCTACCCCACTTGCAGCGAGTACGCCGTACGTGCACTACGCGAGCACGGAGTGATCAAGGGCCTCGGCTACGCCGTGATCCGACTGCTCAAGTGCGGTCCGTGGCACCCTGGCGGGGTGGACCATGTGCCGCCGCGCCGGCGTGCACGATACGAGCACACAACATCACAGCTGACGGAGACACATGCTTGACTTTTTGTATTACCCCATCGCCTGGGTAATGAAGATGTGGCACGCGTTGTTTTCGACGTTCATCGATCCGGCCAGCGGTCTGGCGTGGGTGCTCAGCATCATGTTCCTCGTGTTCACGGTGCGTATCATCTTGTTCCCGCTGTTCGTGAAGATGATCAAGTCGCAGCGTGCGATGCAGGAGCTACAACCGGAGATCGCCAAGCTCAAGGCCGAATACGGCAAGGACCGGCAGGGCCTGTCCGAAGCGATGATGAAGCTCCAGAAGGAACGCAAGGTCAACCCGGTCGCGGGCTGCCTGCCGATGCTGCTCCAGGCGCCGGTGTTCATCGCGCTGCTGCATGTCTTGCGCCGACTGGGCCCGGGAGCCACCGGCCTGTATTCGTGGAGCAACGAGCTGACCCACCAGGCCTCGGTCGCGCAGGTATTCGGCGCCCCCATTTCATCAAACTTCCTGATGAAGGGCCCGAAACTGCAGCAGATGATCGACGTGACCGGCACGACGTCACACAACATCAAGATCGTCACCGGCATCCTCATCGTCGTCATGTGCACGACGCAGTTCATCTCGACCAAGCAGATCATGAAGCGGTCCGGCCCAACTGCGGCCGGCCAGATGCAGATGGTCCAAAAACTCATGCTGTACGGCGCACCGATCGGTCTGCTTGTTTCCGGTACCTTCTTCCCGCTGGGTGTACTCGTCTACTGGTTCACCAACAACTCGTGGACTATCGGCCAGCAGTTCTGGGTACTGAAGAAGATGCCGCCACCGAATACGACGCCCGGAGCGGCCGATAAGTCCGCTAACGTCGATCCGACCAAGCTTGTGCCGAAGCCTGGCGCCAAGCCCGTTCGTCGGCCGGCAAGTGCGGCCGTCATTGATGGCGAGTCGACCGTCGTCGAAAACCCGACGAAGGCAGTTGATGCGACGCCCGGGACGCCGACTAAGCCTGCGAAGGGCAAAAATGGCACGCCGGCAACTAATGGGGTACCGAGTGCGAAGCGCAAGGCCGCCGATGGTGCCAAGAGTGCGGCACCTAAGAACGGATCGCCGAAACCGGCATCGGGCGCGACCAACTCGGCGCCCAAGGCAGGCGCGAAACCAAAACCCGGTAACCGGCCGCAACAGCGACGCAAGAAGCGCTGAACCACTTATTTAGTTTTCAACAACCCGCTGACGCAGCGGTAGTCTTTTATAGAGGAGTAGTACATGTCATCGGACGTTGACCAGCAGGAAACGACCAATCAGGGCGACCAGGCCGAGGTAGCCGAGCCGACCGCTCGGCAGGCCGAAATCGGTGCGGACATCGACTCCGACGGGGCGGCTGATTCGACTCACGTCGGTAATTCGAGCGACTCCGACGACTCCAGTGACTCCGATGACGATAGCGGCGACGCTGATAATGACGATGACGACGTCGATCCGTTAGTCGAGGAAGGCGATATCGCCGGCGACTACCTGGAGCGCCTGCTAGACATCCTCGACGTCGACGGCGACATCGATCTAGACGTCGAAGGGTCGCGCGCTGTCGTGGCCGTGGAAGGCGGCGATCTCGCGCACCTCGTGGGCGCCAAGGGGCAGACACTTGACGCATTGCAGGAGCTCACACGCCTGGCGGTCGCCGCTCGCACCGGCAATCGCAGCCGGCTTATGCTCGATATCGACGGCTACCGCGCGGGGCGACGCACTTCGCTCACCGAGCTCGCCGAGCGCACGTCGCGCGAGGTGATTGAGTCCGGTGACTCGAAGCGTCTCGCACCGATGAACCCGTTCGAACGCAAGGTCGTGCATGACGCGGTCGCGAAAATCGAGGGCGTCAGCAGCGAATCCGACGGCGAAGAGCCATCACGCCGCGTCGTTATCAGCCCGGCGTAACCGCGTCATCACGCTCGTTGTCTGATCACTCTTCCCCACTACGCCCGACTGAATCCACTAAGACGGGCCCGCAGCCCGCGCCGCCGAATGCCAGTGCTATTTTCGGTTCTCGCTTGGAACTGGCGGTCGCTTACCATGACTCCTTAGTCACCGCTGGGCCGATTCGTGGGTTGAATGGTCCTCGCGAGATTCCGGTCCTATGGAGTCGGCACATCATCAACTCCGCGTTAGTCGGGTATCTTCCGTCGCGCGTACTGCCTGAGGGCGCGACGGTCTGTGACGTGGGGAGCGGCGCGGGGCTGCCTGGGATCCCACTCGCGATCGCGCGTCCGGACCTCCAGATAACCTTGCTTGACCCGCTCGAGCGGCGTACTAATTATTTGCGCGAGATAGTAGCCGAGCTCGAATTGACGAATGTGCGTGTCCTGCGTGGTCGCGCGGATCCAGGCCGTGATGCGACGGCGGGCGAATTCGCCATGGTTACCTCTCGTGCGGTGGCGCCGCTAGAGCGACTGTTGTCGATGTGCCTGCCGCTGATTGACACGGACGGCTGGTTTGCGGCGCTTAAAGGTAAGCGCGCGAACCAAGAGATCGACGAGCTTGCGCCCGCCGTACGCAAGAGAGTTCGTGATCTTGAGGTCTTGACGACGGTTGGCCCGGGCGACGTCGATGTCGCTACAGTAGTTGTGGCTCGCGCGGTGGTCCACGACTCGCCGCGAGGGATCCAAGGGAAACGGCGCAGCAGATGAGTGTTGATAGCAATGTGACAGATGGTGAAGGTGATTCGAACGTGAGCGCACCGGAAACCGGCCTCGGCTGGCCTGCCCTCCGCGATCAGAATCGTCCTTCCCAACCATCTGCGCCGCTAGGCTGGGGTCAAGATGCACGGGCCGCTTGGGATGTTGCGACCGACGTTTCACGTGAAACAAGCCCAGACATAGATGTCGGGGTCCCGCAATGCGGCTCTCAGGAGCACATTTCGCGTGACGTCGTCCACGGGGAGAACGCCACGCCCTCACCCGGCGGCTCGGACGACGTTTCCGCGGTCGCGAACGTCGACTCACCAAGGTCTGACGACGCAGCGTCAACTCCGATGAGTTCGGCGCGCCCAACGGCTCCGCTTCTGGAACGCTGGGACGGCGATTCAACGGCAGGAGTGGACACCACTTCGCCAGAAGTGCCCGACGCCGGCCAACCCGTCGCCGGTCTTGTTGGCGTGACGTCGGAGTCGCCGCCGGCCGAGGCGCCGCCTGCGACCAGTGATGTTTCACGTGAAACGCCTCTGGTGGATGACGCTCCGCGAGGTGAAGCGGCGACAGGCGTGGCTCTTGCGGGCGCACCCGCCGACATCGACTCGTCCGACGCGGATCGGCCGGGGTCCGCCGGGAACAACATCGGTGCGACACGCATAGCCGGACGGAATGAGTCCGCTGAGCGGCACGGAACGGGCGGACGGGCACCCGAGGAGTCGACCAACGCGCCTGACGTTCAGGCCGCCGACGCTGCCCACACCAACTCGACGGCCGATGTAGCCGGCTCCGCGAAGGCTCATGACGGGACTATGCAGTCTGTCGGTTCGCCCTCGAGTGGCGCTCCGCTTGTTTCACGTGAAACAGCGGCACTCACCTCTGGCGCCCACGAGCGCACTGCTACGTCTGCCGATGGGGCCGGCCCAGGTGGAGCAGGACCCCGCCCGCCGTCCAGTACGCCGCGCGCCGACCTGTCGACCGGCTTAGATGGCGACATGTCACGTAACGGGAATTCGTACGTGCCCGGCGACCAGCCGGGCGCCGGTGTATCCGCCGACTCGGACAGCGGTGTTTCACGTGAAATTGGTGCGATAGCTGACTCCGACGTGGAGCACGCGACAACGAACCGCGTCGAGGATGTTTCACGTGAAACGCCACGAGGCATCGGACCGAACCGGTCCGATGATCCGGCCGTGGCACCGCGCGCAGTCACCGACAGAGTCGGCGACGAGAATGCACCCGCGCGCGACGATGGGGCCGTCGCCCAAAGTCCACGTCGATCTGATCCGGTTGTTGATACCAGCGAAGAGCATTCCGCGATTCAAGAGTCGCCGACCGTGGCTGCCGCGGCGGCACTGGGCGGCGCGACGCACACTTCGGGCGCCGACCGCTCATCGGTCGATGCGCCAGGCGACGCGTCCGATGACGTACATCCTCCGACGCCTGAGATCGCGGCGCCGTCACCTGTTTCACGTGAAACGTCGCTACCAGCCGCGTCATCTGCACCGGCGTTAGAGGCGTTGGCCCGTCCGGCTAAGACGCGGATTATGACTGTTTCGAACCAAAAGGGCGGAGTCGGAAAAACCACCACTACGGTGAATATGGCCGTCGCGCTAGCGATGCGGGGAGCGCGCGTCCTGGTTATTGACCTCGACCCGCAGGGAAACGCGAGTACCGGCCTCGGGATTGACCATCCCAACGGCACTCCTTCGACCTACGACGTCATCGTCGACAATGCCGAGCTTGCTGTGGTGGGGGCGAACGTTGAGATCCCTGGTGTGCCTGCGGGCCAGCTGCTCTGTGTTCCCGCTACGAGTGATCTTGCTGGCGCCGAGGTCGAACTCGCGGGCGTCGTTGTAGGTCGCGAGTTTCGGTTGCGTAAGGCAATAGATGCGTACGTCCAGTCGCGCGAGGGTGAGGACCGCGTCGACTACGTGTTTATCGACTGCCCGCCGTCCCTGGGACTACTGACCGTCAACGCACTGGCGGCAGCCGGCGAGGTGCTCATCCCGATACAGTGCGAGTACTACGCGCTGGAGGGTCTCGGTCAGCTATTGGAGACAATCGAGCTTATCCGAGGCTACGTGAACCCGGCCATCGTGGTTTCCACAATGTTGCTGACGATGTACGACGCACGCACGAAACTTGCTGGTCAGGTGGCACAAGAGGTACGCGAGCATTTCGGCGATACCGTGATGGCCACGATTATTCCGCGCAGCGTCAAGGTCTCCGAGGCGCCGAGTTATCGCCAGTCAGTTATGACGTACGATCCTTCTTCACGTGGAGCACTGAGCTACTTGGATGCTGCGCGCGAGCTCGCGTCGCGCGATCCCAAGCCCAATACCGAGTAGCGTTCCGTAAGCCCGAGTGCGTGAGGCGGTTCGGGTAGTCATCATCGACAAACATTTTGATCTGAGGTCCGCGCATGAGCGATGAGAAGTCCCCCCAACCGTCACCATCGACCGCTCGCAAAGGCGGACTAGGACGCGGGCTGGGCGCGCTCATCCCGTCCAATCCGCTCGGAAACTCGGCCGGACGCGGACATTTCTGGAGCGCACTGGACAATCCGCCGAAGGGCGAGCCGGGTGATACGGAGCTGGTGAAGTCCACCGCGATCCCCGCTCTGACGAAGCCCGTGACTACTCCTGAGAAGGCGTCTGGCGCGGATACCGAGGGCGACGACAACGCGCCTGTTGATAACGTTTCCGCGGAACCTGCAGGTCACGATCGCGATAATGAAGTTGTCCACAACGGCGAACGGGCTGTGGATAACGATGTTTCACGTGAAACTGACGAGTCCTCCGGAGACTCCGTCGCGACTGAGGTCGATTCCACCGGGACCGAAAGCGTGGCCGACGGCGAACTGATTGAGCCGCCCGACAACGTCGAGGGCGTCAATGCTCCCGAGGGTGCCAACGCCTTCGAGGGTGTCGCGGTACTCCTTGAGCTCGACCCTGCAGTGGTGCTCCCGAACCCGAAGAACCCGCGGACGGTCTTTGACGAGGAAAACCTCTCGGAGCTTTCTGCATCGATCAAAGACTTCGGCCTACTGCAGCCGATCGTCGTACGTCGGGGGCCAGACGATGGAACCTATGAACTCATTATGGGAGAACGTCGTCTGCGGGCGGCAAAGCTCGCCGGCGTGGAAACCATTCCTGCGATCGTTCGGCAGACCGAAGATGACGCGATGCTGCGTGATGCCCTGCTGGAGAACATCCATCGCGTCCAGCTCAACCCCTTGGAGGAGGCTGCGGCCTACCAGCAGTTGATCGAGGAGTTCGACGTCACGCACGACGAACTCGCGCACCGGATCAAGCGAAGTCGGTCGCAGATCAGCAACATGCTCCGATTGATGAAGCTACCTCCGCGGGTACAACAGCGAGTCGCCGCAGGGGTGTTGTCGTACGGGCACGCGCGCGCGATCCTCGGTCTCGAGGATCCTGATAAGCAGGAGGCGCTCGCAACGCGAGTAGTCGCCGAAGGTATGTCGGTTCGTGCCACCGAAGAGGCAGTATCGCTGGCATCGGAGGATCAACCGAAAAAGCGCGCCACTCGACGCAAGCAAATCACCGCTCCTGCGCTGCGCACGCTCGCGGAGAATCTATCGGACCACTTCGATACTCGGGCGATCGTGCAGCTTGGCCGCAGCAAAGGCAAGATCGTCGTCGAATTCGGCTCGATCGATGATCTTGAGCGGATCGTCGCGCTCATGGCACCGAAGCTGGCGACACCACGTGAAAACGCCGCGGCGGATACCGACACCGCTGAGTGAAGCCGGGCTGGATTACGAGGGCAACGAGTTATAGAGCTCGGGCGGAAAGTGCCACGTGCCGGTCGGTACATCGTTGTCAGCGATGAGGTAAAAGCGCTGAATAGCAGCCAGGGCGCCTTCGGCGAGCGTGTCCCGGCCGTCGGGGTCCGAGAGTAGCGCGCGGTCCGCGGCGTTGGTTAGGTAACCGAGCTCGACCCGTACGGCCGGCATGGCGGTCAACCGCAACAACTCCGAGCTTTGCGGATGTGTCGCGAGGTCGACCACGTCGACGCGCGCGCACAGTTCACGATGAAGGAGCGCGGCGAACTCTTCCCCGACGTGCGACGTGCCGTTCGACGTGCCGTAGAAGAATGTCGCGAGTCCGCGGGCCTGCGGATTTCGATCCCTATTTATATGCAGGCTTATAAATAGATCCGCCTGGACGTCGTTGGCGATCTCGGCGCGTTGCGCCGGCGTACGTGACTCGTGTGGCGCATGGGTCAAGATGGCATTCGCACCCATGACCGACAGTCGGCCTTCGATACGGGCCGCGAGATCCCAAGCGATGTGTGCCTCGGTCAGGCCGTCTATCGCCTCAGCGTGCCCCTCGCTCACGCTGGGAGCGTCCAGGACGATTCGCTTACCCACCAGGGCGGGCCCCGAGGCCATCCGGTGGACTTGTGAGCGCAGCCGGATGGCGGACCCGCCAACCACCTTGGGTCCGAGCCGCTCAAGCGCTCTGAAGGTCTGTGGCCCGCAGGTGGCATCGGGCGTCAGGCCACAGTCGTTCTGGAACGCGGCCAAGCCGGCTGCGGTGTTTGCTCCGAAGATGCCATCGGCATTGCCTGCGTCGAAGCCGAGTTCGAGTAGGCGCTGCTGCAGGGAAACCACGTCGTCGCCGCGCAGCATGTGTCCAGGTGTGTAGAGAAGCAGCCGGTCACCGAGTTTGTATCGGGCTTCGTTGAGCTGGCGGTAGGTGTCTTCGTCGACCTCGCCGGTCGCGGGCAATCCGCGAGACTGCTGGAACTGCCGCACAGCCAGTGCGCACGCGCCATCGAAGATCTGCGCGTGTGGATCGTTGAGATGGAGCGCGGCTTCACCGGAGGGTATGAGTGCTAGTGCCTGTAGAGCCACGCGTACGTCGATCACGGCCGGGCCGCGGTCTCCGAGCCGAATGCTCTGCACGTAGAGGTCTCCTCACAGGTTGATGGTGTACGCCGGCCGGCGGCCCGCGCGCAATAAGCACAATACCGTCTGAGAACGGCCGTGCGCCTGGCCAACGAATGTGACGAGTCGCCAACAAGCCGTCCCGCTTCGCGGCAGACCGTCCGCAGCAGGCCGGGCACGCGCCGATTACCAGTGTCTCGGTCGGCGGCGGCTTCTGGTCCGGCGCGCATGTCACTGACTCCGGGCAGTGGCGCGAAGTGCTCACCGCGGCCGACCAGCAGCAGCTGCGCGATGGGGAGTCGGTGATCCGGATCGCCGGCAGGCCATTGATGTATGCCTACTCGCCGTCATTTCGGGAGGACCGCCGGCTGCGCAAGACCATCACGACCGAGGAGACCACGGTCCGCGACATCGTGGCGCGGGCCCGCGCCAACAGTCACGATCAGCGCACCAGGGACCGTGCGCGGCATGCGGCGCAGTACCGCGAACAGGTCACGCAGAACGCGATTCACACTGACGGAGGCACGTTTTGATCGGACCAAGTCCGGGACACGTCTGGAGTCGCGTCATGGCCACGACCTACTCGAAGGACACCAATCGCATACCCAACAACTTGTCCAGAAATGACCTCCGGCCGCCCTCTTTATCTGGACTTCGTCACTTAAGGTTTCGATGACCTTGACGTTTACCTCATGAACAGTGTTAGCGACGAGGCCTCAGCGCCGTGCTTTGCTAGCCGAGCCAACCCGCCGGCGATAGCAGTAGTCAGGTTCACCGAATTGTCCCGAATTGAGCCGATGACACCCCGGTCGGCAGGGTCTGCACTTCTCCGCGACGTGTCGCGGTAAAGGATCGCTTCTCGGAACGGCTGGTCGGGACTACGTATTTCGTTGAATCGCGCGACACGCCGACGACTTCGTCAAGCGCGAGCCTTCCCATGCGCGCCCTAGGAACGCCGATGGTTAAGTAGGGTATCGAAGCGCCGTTGTAATGGTTGACGTCGATATCGAGGAGTCCATTTCAGATGACTGAGGCAACGAATCCGTTCGCGATCGGTCGCCTCTTGGAGGAACTGTCCTGGGAGGGGCGGAACGTCCGTGGCTACCGAGCCGGTGGTCTAGGCCGGGAGAATGTTCTCACGACGCACGCTTTGTCCCTGCTGGATTATCTGCCTCGGAGCGAGTTTCTAGGGGGAGTCTTGCGAGGTGCGGCAGGCGCAGACGTGGCGCGCGAAACTCTAGTCGACGAGTGTGAGGATGCCTCGTTCATGGTTCTTCCGGACGAGTTGCTGTTGGCCTCGCGCATAAAGATTCAGCCGGACGCGCGGATTCTGTCCGCAAGTTGTTACATGATGGTTGAAGCCAAAGGCCCGAAACGCTCATCGTTCCAACCTGAACAGCTTGCGCGCGAGTACCTTGCGCTTTTGGATGTGACTGGCCCGCGACGCCCGCTGCTCTTGCTGATGCTAGGTGTCGCTCCACCCATTCGGGTACAAGGCAGTGGCCTGATGACGATCGAGGATGCGACTGGACATGGTCTGAGATTGCTGGCCGAAAGAGGCGTCCAGACGGAGACGCCTCACGAGGAGCTCCTGGAACGGCTGCCGGAGATTCTTTCTTGGACGACATGGAGCAAGATCAGCGACATTGTTGACGATCTGGTGAACCATCTTCCCGAGAGCTCATCCATTGATCGATCGATCCTGCGCGTTGCGAAGGAACTTGCCGAGACACTCAAATGGCACACGGCATGACTTGCCTCCGGCATAGTCCCTGCCGCGTACACCAGCGTTCCAGGCTGATTCGGCCCATTTACCAGCTGGCAGGCCGGGGTGGGCGCGCAGGCCGGCGGCGTGGTTGGTGAGTCAACCCAGGTCAATAGTTGCGACGTATCGGGCGGCGGTGTCCTCAACCTGCCGAGCGGGGACCGCTTCGAGCATGCCGGCGCCAATCGCGGCATACAGCCCGGCCGCGACCCGGCGGTGACGCCTGGCGGCGGGTGACTCGTAGCCTCGTGCGACGTACGAGCTCGGTGACCGTATCGAAATCCATACCGGGGTGACGAGCAGGCGCGTGTCCGCGCCGTCGGCGCGGTCCCTCGTTTGTACCGGTGGGGCCCGGTCGGGCAGATCCCCTGCCTCATCGTCGGTTGTGCCGATATACGTGCCATCTCCGCTATACAAGCCGCCGTCCGGGTGCCGTTCGAGGTGGGCAGCGACGCATTCGGCGGTAGCGGAGATATCCCCCAACGGAGCGCCGTGTGCCCGCTTTATCTGAACCTCATTGCCTCAAGAGCCCGACATGGGGGCACTACGTCATGAGCAGTGTCATCGACCGGCGTCGCCAGTGTCGATCTACTCATCGGGCGCTAGCAGTTGCCGGTCCACTGGTGTCAGGACAGGCCGTCCATCCGGGCGACCCGCGCGGTCTACGAAGCGAAGTCAGGTCGGTGGCATCAGGAGTAGCCCCGCGTCGTGGTCGATCCCTGACCTACGGACTAGACGTAGGCGAAACGTCCACAGAACCGGCGCCGACAATCGGGCCATCTCACCCCGCAGCAGCCCGCGAACGAGACCGAAAGAGACAAAGACGTCTCAGTGGTCGAAGATCCCGGCTCTCGGCATCAGCTAGTGATGCTCGGGATTGAACAGCGGTTCTCCGTCGTTTCCGCCGAGTAGGAAGCCGAACCGGTCAAGGTCAGCACGCAACTTGTCACTGCCGTAGGCAGAGTTGCCGACGAAATTCTGCAGTGAGGTGTTGATTGGATCGTGCTCGGCATCGAGCCACTCACGCAGGAACTGCAGTGGTTCGGCTAGTTCGGCCGCATCGGCGTGATCGAGCGTCGTGGTGCGCATACCACTAAATCCAGCTCCTTGCGCCGACCGTTGACATCGGTCGGCAGTGATCTGCGTCGGGAGGTGCACACCTCCTCCCTGCTCGCTTCTTCTAGGGGCGGGGTTCAGTGCGAGTACAACGCCGCAGAAGGTCCCTGGCCGGATAGTGCGACTGCGAAGATTGGATCGATTCGTATAAGCATGTGGGGAACCATGTGGGGAACATAGGGCATGCTCGGAGTTATGTACGTCTTCTATGTGCACCGGCAGGTCTCGCGCTGGCGTCTGGTGCTGCGCGACGGTGACGCTTTCCCGGATGTGACGACAGCCGAACAGTGGCAACGGACGCGGATACGCACTGCTGCGGACACCAACGTAGATGTCCGCGACGACATCGCCAGTCGCGGATACTGCCTGTTCGCGATAACGGCCACCTTCGAGGATCTGAATCGCGATATTTCCACCCACGGCAAGAGGAAAGAGCGACAACCACTGGCGTCATTAGCGATCCGCGGCCGCCGCTTTGACCTGATGCAGGCGACCGAGCACGACGTACCTGAGCTCGTCCAACTGCTCGCTGATGACGCTCTCGGTGCCGATCGGGAGAGCGATGACCTAGTCCCGTACCTGAAAGCATTCCGTCAGATTGACGCCATTACCGGGCACTTACTACTGACTGTGCGCGATGACTCCGCGAAAATGGTGGGGACTATCCAGCTGACCCTTCTCCCGAGCCTCGCGAGACAAGGCGCGTTGCGACTACACATCGAGGCCGTTCGTATAGTCGGCGGCGCCCGAGGGATTGGCCTCGGCTCCGCATTGTTCACGTGGGCACACGAGTACGGCCGCCAGCAAGGCGCCACTGTGGCTCAGTTGACCTCAGATAAATCTCGAACCAATGCACACCGCTTCTACGAGAGACTCGGGTACAACCCCAGCCACGTCGGCTACAAGTACTGGCTCTGACCCTCGGCCAGCGGATCGACAGCATTACTTGTCTCGTTGCTCTCGCACCGTGTCAATGCCCGGTCTGAGTTGTTCGGCGAGGAGGCCGTTAATGAGCATCGGCAGGTCTGCCATATCGGTAAAGACCCGCCCGCCGGCGGCGGCAAGTTCCTCACACGGAACATGCCCGGCGTAGGCCAGTACCGCCATACCGGCAGCAACGCCGGCCCGCACGCCGCTCGGAGAGTCTTCGACGACGATCGCGTGTTTCGGCTCGAAGCCCATGCGGGCGGCAGCGTGCAAGAACAAGTCAGGCGACGGTTTCCCGTGGGCGACTTCGGTCGCACTGAATATCCGACCTTCGAAATGCGCCAGCAAGCCGGTATGGCCAAGCGTGAAGCGGATCTTCTCGTGCGAACCGCTCGACGCAACACACGTAGGAGGCGTGATGCGACCAAGCGCCGCCTCAACGCCGGCAACGGCACGAAGTTCATGGGCGAAACATTCTTCGCAGCGGCTGGCGTACTCGTCCAGGAATGTCGGTGGTAACGCGTGGCCCAACCGTTGTTCCACGATGGCTGCGACTGCTGACGTGGAGCGGCCCATGAAGTCCCGCATCGCCGAATCGGCACTTGTCGGTAGTCCGATGTCGGTGAGCATTTGGGCGAAGACGCGGTTAGCGAGTGGCTCGCTATCGACCAGCACCCCGTCACAGTCGAAAATGATCCCTACCGCCATGCCAGAACCCTAACCTCGACCATTGTCATTGTGCCGCAGGGCGCGACCGGTCTCGATTCGCGAGCTGCCCGCTTGGCCATCTAAATTGAAGGCGTGCTACGGCAGCGGCACCAGACCGTCGCGTATGGCCAAATTGCAGTTCGGGTATGTCGCCGCGGCAGCGGGCAGTTCCGCGGTCCGCACCACCAGTCTGCTCAATTCGAACCTGCAGGATCGCCAGCTTCCGTGTTCCGGCGTGGAGGTGTCCATCCCTGGGGCGGTATGAGTTGTGGCCATTCCCAAACAGCCGGTGCGTTCCACGGCAACCGTTCGACGTTGTCACGGCCGCCGCCGCGGTAGCCCCACAGCGTTTTAACGACTCGGAACTCCCACGGTCGCCGGCGAGAACGTTTGGCGAGTTTGCGAGACATGCGTTGGGCTGAGGTCAACAGCCGCCGCCGATGATGCCGAACCCTCGCGCCACATGGATGGCCGCGAGTGCCAGCAGGACTACCGTCCCGCCGTATAGCCACGGACTGGATGGTCGAAGCCGTGGGTGCCTCTTGCGGCCGTCGGTAAAGCCGGTGAAGGCACAGACTACGACGACCAGCGCAACCGCGAGCGCGCCTAGGTTGTAGTAGCTACACGAGACGACCGCACCGTTGACCGAACTTGACCGAAAGACCGTCATCGACACGAAGAACCCGAGAATCGCTACGACCAGGCCGAACTTGAACGCCGTCGGAGTTCTGTCCCACAGCGAGCGTGCCGACGGTTGCGCATTGTCCGCTGATTGTTCCTTCGTCATGACGTCCCCTTAGTCCCACCCGCTCGACTGATCGGCTCACGTCTCACCGAAAACGGTTTCACTAAAAAGACGAGTGCCGCCGGAATGATTGGTCATTCCGACGGCACTACGACGTACGGCGAGGGTTAGCCGATCCACTCGGCGAGCTGCGACTGGATCTGCGCCTTCGGCTGGGCGCCGACAATCGACTTAACCGGCTTGCCACCGACGAATACGGTCATGGTCGGGATCGACATGATCTGGTAGTCGCGGGCGATCTGCGGGTTTTCGTCGATGTTGAGCTTGGCTATGGTGATCTTGTCGGTGTTTTCACCGGCGATCTCTTCGAGGACGGGTCCGACCTTCTTGCACGGACCGCACCACTCGGCCCAGAAGTCGACGAGCACCGGCTTGTCGCTCTGCAGCACGTCTTCGGTGAACGACTGGTCGGTGACG
Organism: Antricoccus suffuscus; assembly: GCF_003003235.1. NCBI lineage: Bacteria > Bacillati > Actinomycetota > Actinomycetes > Geodermatophilales > Antricoccaceae > Antricoccus > Antricoccus suffuscus. The sequence goes on along the minus strand of NZ_PVUE01000004.1, from coordinate 18,927 downwards.
GTCTTGCTGTTTGCTCCCATGGATATCTCCTGTGTCATGTGATGGTCGGTCTGGTGTCAGCGGTACGGCGTACCACCGCGGTCGTGGTCTGCTCTATTGAACTACTCAAGCGCGTCACATATTCCGGGTCGCGCGTGCCTTCGGGTGTGACGCTAAGTCACGCACCCCGTAATACCTGTATTACAAGCCCGCGGGCCGCGTTATTCGTGCTCTGCCAGCCAGCGTTCGGCGTCGATCGCGGCCTGGCAGCCGGTGCCGGCGGCCGTGATGGCTTGACGGTACGTGTGGTCCACGACATCTCCCGCCGCGAACACGCCGTCGATCTTGGTGCGGGTGCTCGGCTGCTCGACCTGGATGTAGCCGGCGGGGTCGAGGTCGAGCTGGCCGGCGAACAGCTCACTGCGCGGATCATGCCCGATCGCGATAAACAACCCGCCCAGCGCGAGGCGGCTTTCCTCGCCGGTCACGTTGTCCTTGAGTAGTACGCCGGAGACCTTGTCCTGCCCTTCGACGGCAAGGACCTCCTTGTTAAGCGCCCACTTGATCTTCTCGTTGGCGCGGGCCCGGTCGAGCATGATCGCGCTGGCCCGGAACTCCCCGCGCCGGTGAATGATCGTCACCGACTTCGCAAAGCGGGTCAGGAACGTCGCTTCCTCCATCGCGCTGTCACCGCCGCCAACGACGGCGATGTCCATGTCCCGGAAAAAGAACCCGTCGCAGGTCGCGCACGCCGATACCCCGCGGCCGAGGAGTCGCTCCTCATCCGGCAGGCCCAGGTAGCGGTACTTCGAGCCGGTCGTGATGATCACCGACTTCGCGCGGTAGACCTTGTCGCCGACGGTCACAGTCTTGGGCGAGGAGTTGAGATCGACGGCCGTGACGTCGTCGGGGACAAGCTCGGCACCGAAACGTTGGGCCTGGCCACGGAGGTTTTCCATCAGTTCAGGTCCGTCGATGCCCTCAACGAAACCGGGAAAGTTTTCAACCTCGGTCGTGGTCATGAGGGCTCCGCCGTACTGACTGCCTTCGAATACGAGCGGCTTGAGCTCGGCCCGCGCGGTGTAGATCGCTGCGGTGTAGCCGGATGGTCCCGAACCGACGATGATGACGTTGCGTACGTCGTCCGTTGAGGGAGAAGCGTTAGCGGTAGTCACAGAAATGCTGGCTCACTTTCGATCTTTGACCTGACAGATGACTAACGCCCATCGTAGGGCGGACATTCCCAGGACACACCGAGATGTGAGCCAGCACTTCGACCCGCTGGAGGTTACGGGTTCTGTACGACGTCCTTGAGTACCGTCCCGCAGTCGTCCGCCTTGACCACAATCATCCGCAGCTGGTCGTTCTTTGCCGGGAATACGAACGCGTAGGCCTCAGTGCCGTCGTAGGTGCCTTTTTGTACGGCGGTAGGTCCGGCGATCGGGCGCTTCGGAATTTCGCTGATGCATTTCTGGCGGCTGTCCGGCTTGGACATCTCACCTGCGATGCCGTAGGTCGCCTTGTTGTTGTCAATTGATGCCGAGTCGGTCACCTCGCTGGCGGCAACGTTAGTCAAGTCTGTACCGGTGACCGAACTATTGTCAGCCTTCGATGAATGACCGGACGCGACGTTGCCATCGTTGGTGCCGCCGCTCTGAGAGAACGCGATCGCGCCGCCCCCGCCGATGACGATAACGGCCGCCGCGGCGCCGAGCAGCATCTTGGTGCGACTGGACCGTTTGGCCCTGGCCGACTGAAAGTCCACGACGTTGCCCGGTCCTGGAGGACCTGCTGGCCCTGGTGCACTGGTGTCCGGGCCTGAGTGCCGCGGGCCGCCCGGGCCAGCGGCCCTGGTGGGTGCGGGTGGTAGTACGGCGCCGGGCCGTGCCGGCGTCGCGTGGTGTCCAGCATGCGGAGTCGTTTCGGCAGGCTGACCGGCACCGGGCGCTGGGGGCGAAGCGCGCAAGTGTCGGACGGTGTCACGCACGGGTTCGCTGCGCCCGCCTTCGGCCGCCAACGCACGCTCGATCCGCGCCGCGACGTCCGCCGGAATCTCTACCGGTGGCAGCGCGGACAGCTGAGCCTGCGTGGCATCCAGCGCGGCGATAATCTCCTGAGCCTGCACGTTGGTCGCGACAATTTCCGCGATCCGTGCGTGGTCTGCTCGATTGAGTACGCCGGCGTGAAAGTCCGCCAATGTCTCCACATCTGGGCATGCCGACGGGTCGCCTGGTCCGGCGTTCCGGTCGTCAAATGTCATGACAACTCCTTGTTGTACGTGCCCCTGATGTGTGGCCAGAACCAGTCCCGAATCGGCGTAGCAAAATACGGCGCAGGTCAGCGCAGTATTTTGGAAAACCCTCCGAGTCGGTCGTAGTCATAACCGATGGTCGGACGCAGGACTAGTCTCGCGGGTTCCGAATGTGTCCCAGAATGACGGCCAGCTTAGCCCGCCCCCGCGCGCACCGACTCTTGATCGTGCCCTCGGGTACATCGAGTACTTTAGCCGCATCGGCGACCGAATATCCTTGTACGTCGACGAGCACGATCGCGGCCCGCTGGTCCTCGGGAATCTTCATCAAGGCGTCTTCGACGATCATCGACATATTGCGCTCTTCAACCGCGTCGCGCGGGTCGACCGGCTCGCCGGGCCCCTCCTCAGGTAGCGGGGCGGTCGGCCGGGCCTGCTTCCGGCGGATCCGATCCAGGCAGGCGTTGACGACGATACGGTGCAGCCACGTCGTCACCTGAGCTTCGGCACGGAATGAGGCGGCCGCTCGAAAGGCTGAGATCAGGGCGTCCTGTAGCGCATCGGAGGCCTCTTCCGGGTCGCGCATCGTGCGCAGTGCGACGGCATAGAGGCGGTTGCGGTGGCGTTGCACGATCTTCTCGAAGGCAAACCGATCGCCGGTCACGTGATCGGCGAGCAGCTCTTTATCGGAGCGCTCGTCCTCCAGTTGATCGAAAGTCACTCAAGCACTCTAACTGTTGCAGGGGCGCGGGCGAAGTCGTAACGGCCTGACGCGCGGGAGGTGAACTGCGGTTTTCGGCGGGCGCGACGAACGGCTACGACGTAAAAGCAACCTCGGAGAGCGAAGCCTGATAGTAGCTTTCTTGGGGGACGAGCTTGGTGATCCACACGACGACGTAGCGCGTCTTCGTGCCTTCGGGAAGCTTGATCTCTGTCTCGCCGTTGAGTTTGGTGTCTGGCACGACAACCGGATATGCATCCAAGCTGGACGCCTGCGGCTCGGTGCCCGTGCGGATCTCAACGGTCGCGCCGGGCAGCGTGGTCGTGATTTTGACCGCGCCTAGGGTCTGCTCACTGCCTAGGTCGTAGACGATCCCGACTCCCGGCTTGAGGTTGCCGAAGTTGGCCGAACCCTTGTACTGCAGCGTGGGCCAGGTGGTGCCGGTGTTGCCGTCGTACGAGAGGTTGAGCCGGTCCGGGTTTTCCTTGCCGTCACCGGGAGGCGGGTCGAGCAACTTGGCGCCGGCGACCGCGATCGGCTGTCCGGCCTGCGGTTTCGCTTGGGAGACCGGCGGTGCCGAGCTCGAACTGGCCGGCGTTTTTGCCGCAGTGGACTTGTTGGAATCGGAGTGGAAAACGCCGCCGATCAGTAGTCCGACGAACCAGCCGATAACCAACAGCGCACACAGCGATAGGAGCACGGCAACTGCGAGCACGAACTTGTTACGTTTCGGCTCGTCCTGCCCGTTACCCATACCCCCGCCGTTGCCATTGTTGCCGTCGTCGCCCGGATCGTCGTAAAAGTCGTCACTGAGCGGCGAGTCATCGTCGCTGAAGCGCGCGAGCGGCCCAGTATCGGCGGGATCGCCCTGTCCGGTCTCGCGTAACTCTGAGTCACTTAACTCTGAGTCGTGCAGTTCTGATTCGCGCATCGTGCCCTTCGCGTCGACGTCGACCGTTGCGGACGCTTGCGCGCGTGCAATCTCCGCCGGGTCGACACCGAGGCTATCGCATACCCCCGTCAGGTCCGTCGGGCCGATTTCGTCTACCGATCCGATGGCGGGCGCGGCGATCGCCGGACCGTCTTCGGTCATCACGATTTGGTCGGGCCGTAGGACGCCGAGACTGAGGCCCGCCTCGGCCAGTGCGCCGAGGCGGCCATGCAGGGAGTCAAGTAGTGCGTCCGGGTCGACCTGTGCGTCGTCGGCGATCAGTTCCTCGAGCGTCGGTCCTTCGAAATAACTGCTGACGATCAGCGCGTGTGTGAGGCCCCTGCCCGTGGACTGCTGGTCGGTCGCGCTCAGGGCCGTGTCGGAGTCTTGGACGACGGCGTCGTAGGTGCGACTGATCAGGTGTTCGTTGACGCTCGCCATGCCGCGGGCCCGATCGACCAGTTTGCTGACGGCGGCTACCTCGGCAGTGGTGCGGGCGGCGGCGAGTCGTACGACGACACTGCGACCAAGGAATTCATCCCGGGCATGGAACGCGTGCCACCCTGGCTGGTTTGCGCAGTTCGCGGCATCGCGGAGGGTCCCGTTGAGTTTGTAACGTCGTCCGCAGATGGCGTTGACGGTCGACTGCGTGTCCTCGATGTCGACCGGCTGTTCCGATCGGGCATCGCCACTTTGCTCGTTACCCGGTTGCTCGACGTCAGACTGTCCGGCTCCGGACGCCGACGCCGCGTCCGGTGGGGCCTCGCTCGAGTGCGGCGTATCCGTCGGTGCCGCGGCTGCGGATTGCTTACGGTCGTGCGCGAGAGAAGTGGTCACATTAGTCAAGACGCGCAACTCCTCCCTCGGGTGACGCGAGTTTCGAGGTGATTCTCAAAAGCAGTGTGTCAAGCGTCTCATCGAGCGGGCCGATCCGCCTACCAAACACACCGTTTCTCTCATAGTTATGAATCGGTGACCATGCGGCTGACGACGACATAACGCAAGGTGAGCGCACTTCCAGAGATTACGCCGGATCTGCGAAACGCGCCGTTTTGATGCCTAGAACGGGAGGCGGCGGCGTACGACGCTAAACACGCGCTGCACCTCGGGCACCCGCATGGCGTACGACTCGATCAAGTACACCACGAGACCGACGAGACTTGAGACTCCGAGTACGACGATGAGCACACCTTTTGACGCGCCGACCAGAGGTATGCCGGTGAGTCCCGCAAGATTCCACGCGGAGGTGCCGGTGAGGGTCGTGGTCAGCCAGAGGTAAACCGGCACGGTCACCGCGACCGCGACGACGGACGCGATCCCCATGCGGACGAGCTGCCGGAGGGTGTGTTTGGTGCCGAGATTGCCGAAACGGTGGCGCAGTACGACGTCGCCGATGATCGCCCCGACGATGAAGGCGACGCTGTTGACGACGGCCAGCCCGATCACGATGTAGCGCGGCGACAGGCCGAGGCAGGCGAGGCTGAGCACGACGCGGACCGCGACGACGCCGACCATGACGAGCGTGGGGGTACGCGAGTCCTTGGCGGCGAAGAACACCCGCAGCTGCAGCAGGGTCAGGGCGTAGGGCAGCAGTCCGATGCTGGCCGCGGCCAGGGTCAGCCCGGTGTAGCGGGCGCCTTCCGCGGTGAAGTTGCCCGCGCCGAAGAACAGCAAGGTCAGGGGTACGGCGAGCAACCAGAACGCCGCCGAGATCGGGATGAGCGCAATTCCGGTCAGCCGGGTGCCGTCGCTGAGATAGCCCTTGACGGCGGCCCAGTCCTCGGCGGCGGCCGCGTGCGACATCTTCGGCATGATGGCGGTGAGTAGTGAGACGCCGAGGATGCCGTAGGGCAGCTGGAACAGGAGGGCGGCGTACGTCCACTGGCTGTAGAGCCCGAACGAGCCGTTGCCGTACTGTTTCGCCGCGTAGTTGGCGACGTTGGACGCGACGATGAAGCCGACCTGCCCGACGAGGACATAGCCGACGACCCAGGCAGCGAGCCTGCGCAGCTCTCCGAGTCCCACGCCGCGCCAGTCGAAGCGCCATTTCCAGCGGAAACCGACCTTGCGCCACGCGGGGATGAGGATGAGTGCCTGTACGACGATGCCCAGCGTCGTACCGATACACAGGAAGACCAGCTGGCCGGTGCTGAAGGTGGTCAGCGTGGGTTTGCCGCCCGCGGTCATTGTGAGCAGCCCGAGGCCGACGATGATGACGAGCACGTTGTTGGCGACCGGTGCCCAGGCCGGCGCGCTGTAGGAGTCGCGGGTGTTGAGTACGGCGCCGGCAAGCGCACCGATCCCGTAGAAGACCATTTGCGGCAGCAGCATCACGGCCATCAGTGCGGCCATGTTGTGGTTGCGCGCGCTCGGCCCGAGCCCTTGCACGGTGACGAGCAACGGCGCGAGAACCATGCCGATGATCGATGCGCCGGTTAGCCCGATGACCGCGATCGTAAACAGCCGCTGCGCGTAGGCGTTGGGATCACCTCCGCGCTCGGCCGCGTCGCGTTGCGCGCGCACGAGCAGCGGCACGATGACGCTGGTCAGTACGCCGCCGAGCAGCAGTTCGAAGACCAGGTTGGGCAGCACGTTGGCGTTGTTGTAGGCATCGTTGACCAGGGTGTTGCCGAGGACCGCGGCCAACACGATGGTGCGTACGAAGCCGGTCAGCCGCGACATGAGCGTCCCGACCGCGACCTTTCCAGCCGACCGCAAGATCCCGCCGGACATGCTCACTCGGGTTTACCTATCTGTTCGTCGAGCCAGGACTTGTCGTCAGGGTCATCGGGGTCATCGGGTGGGTTGGGCTCATGAGCCGGGTCGGGCCTACGCGGCGGATCGGTCGAGTCGGGCCGATCCGCGCCGTCGGCTGGACCTACGCGTTCGGGTCGGTTTGCGGGATCGGGTGGTAGGACGATGCTGGCCGTCGTACCACCCTCGTCGACGCGATAGCTGTAGTCACCGAACGGTACCGGCTCGTCCGGCTGCTCGAGCAGCGCCGCGTCGGCCGCTCGCGCGTCGGCCTCACGTTGGCGGCGTTTGTTGCGGCGCCGGATGACGTAACGGCGGGCGATCAGCAACAGCAGAATCGCGAACGCCGCACCGGTGACCCCCAGCGCGACCCCGCCGTACACCGAGCTGCGCACGGACACGACGACGTCGGTGCCCAAGCTCAGCCCATCCGGCGTATGGATCTGAGCAACGACCGAAAAGACTCCGGACCGTTCGACGACGGTCGGTACCTTGACCGTGGCGCGCGAGTTCGGTGCTATCTGCAGCACTTGGGTACCGCCGACCTTCACACCGGACGAGCGCGCCTCATCGAGCCCGAGGACATACTTGACCGGCACGCCGAGCTTGTTTTGGACGGTGAACGGCAGTGGCGCGGTGGAAGAGGACAGCGTGTAGGTCCCGTCGGACGGCGGCACGATCTGTACGTCGTTGCGGATCTGCGCGAGGGCGCTGTCGACGTCGTCGGCGCGGGCCTCAACGGCGGCGGGATCGCCACGGTACGCGGAGCTGACCATGCGAAACAGCGCCCTGTTGTACGGCTCGAGCATCGTGTCGGCGTCGGCTTCGGTAAACATCGACCGCATGGCGTTGATGTTGGCCGCGGACTGGACGACATGCGTGAGCGCGGTGCCCGGGATCTCGGCTGTAGACGCGGAGGCCGGATAGTCGAGCGCGCCCCGGGCGACGGGTGTGTCGGCGGCCAGCGTGTCGAAGCTGAGCGGCGCGACCCATGGTGTTGTCGTGGTCTCGGTGAAGACGGCGTCGAGCAATTTTTGGCTCGGGTCCCAGCGTCGCGGAGGTACGACGAGCATCCCGCGTGAGACGGCCGGTTGCTGCATCGAGATCGCGGCGAGCTCGGCGCCGAAGCGTTGCGCCCCCGCGACCGGGCCGGCGGCGTACGTGCTGCCTTCGCCGAGGATGCGGGTCAGCGCGGGATCGGCGACCACTGCCTCGATCGACGCGCCGGGCACATTGAGGACGGTTGCCGCGTTCTCGGTTACGCCGTCGCTGGACTCGAGGTAGTCGCTCTGCCCGTACGCTGCGCCGCTGAGGATCAGCTTGCGCACGCCGGCCTGCTGGTCGGCCGCGATGACCTGGTCGGTGGTGACGCCGCCGGCCGGCATGTCCACGTCGTGCACGGTTTGGGTCTTGAGGATGCTGTCGACGACGCTCGTGCCGGTTTTGCGCGCTGAGATGATCATGTCGGCGAGGTTGTTGCGAGCCAGGGCTGCCGTGTCCACATCGGCGTACGGCGTGGTCATGATCGGCACGGTCTTGGCGAGTGCGGTGAGTCGGTCCAGCCAGCTGGCCGCCTTGTCGCCACCCTCGCCGGTGACGACCTCGCCTTTGTGACTTCCGCTCTGCGCGACGTACTGGTAGCCGCCGGTCATCACACTGAGCGCGCTGATCAGCTCAGGATCGACGATGAGCGAGAGCTGCGACTTGCCGGCGTATTTCTCGGCAGCCGCGAGCAGCCGGTTGAGTCGCCCGCCCGGCGAGACCAGCGTATTGAGTTCGTCGTCGAGGAAGACATTGGTCTGGGCCGAGCGGTGCGGCCGGTCAATCAGCGGCAGTACCCACCCGACGCGAGTCGGCGCGGTCGGCGCGGTCTCGAAATAGGGGACGCTGATCGCGGCCTGGCCGACGCGTATCGGCCCCGAGTTCGTCTCGCCGTTGATGTTGATCAGGACGGGATAGATGCCCTGGTCGTTGATCTTGAGCTCAGCCGTCGTCGCCGTGACCTTGATCTGCTGGGATGCGCCGGGACCCAGCGACGCGGTCAGGTCGTGGATCGGGCCGATCGCCTGCGTGTAGCCGGGCTGGGACTTGTCCAGCTTGAGCAGCTGGGACCGGTTGGTCACGTCATCGTCTCGCTGGAGGCGGACCCACGGATTGTCAATCGTCTCCTTGCCCGTGTTGGTGACGGTCGCGGTGATGGTGAGCGTGCCGTCCGGTCCGAGCGAAGTGGGCGTGACACTGTCGATGACAATCGTGACCGGGAGCGGGTTCTTGTGCGCCGGGCCCGTGGTGGGGTCGTCGGCCAGCGCGCCGGGTGCGGCGAGCGTCAGCGCGAGGAGTGCACAGACGAGTGCAGCGAGCAGATTCCCGATCCTCCTGGCATGGGGATGAATATGTTGGCGGTGGTCGTAACCGTGCCGCCCGGTCGGGTGATGCACGTAGAGATCGCCGCTCACGCGGTGTCGGCCAGGATGCGCACGGCGGCGTCGGCGATCTTGCGTTCGTCGGCGTACGCGAGGCGAGCGCCGAGCTCGCTCAGTGGCACCCACGCTACCGCGACGACCTCGGCGTCCTCATCCGAAAGCTCACCGCCGGTGGCCTGCATCAGGTAGTGGTGCACGGTCTTGTGCACGCGGCGTCCTTCGGCGACGAACCAATACCGGATTGTGCCGAGCGGCGCGACCACGCTGCCCCGGATGCCGGTCTCCTCCTCGACCTCGCGGATCGCCGCTTGTTCCCGGGTTTCACCGGCTTCGAGATGTCCCTTCGGAAGGGACCACAGCAGGCGACCGCGCCGGTCAAACCGACCGATCAGCGCCGCGGCCGGTTCGGCAAGGGACCGGTCTACGACGAGTCCGCCGGCGCTGATCTCGTCCGAACGGGGCAGCTGAGAGGCCGGCCGGCGGCGCCCATCCTTGGCGGAAGACGGAACGGGGGCGGACTCGGGCCGGTGCGGCGCGATATCCAGCGGCGTCGGCGGCGCGGTGCGCAGCGTCTTACGCCGCTCGCCCGGGCCGGGCGCCTGCTCTTGCGGGGTGCGTGCGCTGTCGCCCTGGCGGCGCGGCGTACCGGAGTGACGCGACGTGCCAGACATATGCCTACGGTATCGCGGCAGCGCGTGATAGCTCCGTCACCGCACGCCAAGTACGCTGGCGAGGCTATGCACGAATCTCCCGTACCCGCCCCCTCGCCCGTCACATCCGCACGCTCGCTGGTTGAGCGATGACGGCGGCGCGCGAAATGATCACCGACGAGTCGGCACGGCGTACGGCGGGCCTCGTCGTCGCGGCGCTGCAGCCGATCCTCGGCGAGCTAGTCAACCGGTTCACGAACGCCGGTCACGAGCTCGCGCTCGTCGGAGGTCCGGTACGCGATGCGCTGCTCGACCGTCTCGACCTGTCCGATGCCACCCGCACGGATCTGGACCTGACGACATCGGCGCGACCGGACGAGGTACTGCGGCTGGTCGACGGGTACGCCGAGGCGCTGTGGACGACCGGCATCGACTTCGGCACGATCGCGTTGAGCTACCACGGCTTCCAGATCGAGATCACGACCTACCGCGCGGACCGTTACGACCGCGTCTCGCGTAACCCCGAGGTCGTGTACGGCGACAACTTGGCCGACGACCTCGTCCGCCGCGACTTCGCGGTCAACGCGATGGCGATCCGGCTGCGCGACGGGTCGTTCGTCGACCCGCACGGCGGGCTGCGAGATCTCGCCGCCGGCGTACTGCGGACTCCGGCGTATCCACAGGAGTCGTTCGCCGACGACCCGTTGCGGATCCTGCGCGCGATCCGATTCGTCGCGCAGCTCGGGTTCACGCTCGAGGACAAGACCGCGCTCGCGATCCGCGACATGGCCGATCAGCTCGACCGCATCACCCCCGAACGTATTCAGGCCGAGCTGTCGAAGCTGCTACTGGCGCCGGCCCCCCGCGCTGCGCTCGAGCTCATGGTCGCCAGCGGTGTCGCAGACGTCGTACTCCCGGAGCTGCCAGGGCTGAAGATGGAGATCGACGAGCATCACCAGCACAAAGACGTCTACTCGCACTCCTTGACAGTGCTCGACCAGGCGATCGCGTTGGAGGATCGGCTGCCGGAGGGCGGACCGGACCTGGTCGTGCGACTCGCCGCGCTCCTGCACGACATCGGCAAACCCGCGACCCGCCGGCACGAGTCCGGTGGCGGTGTGAGCTTCCACCACCATGAGGTCGTCGGCGCCAAAATGGTCCGTAAACGGCTACGCGCGTTGCGCTACTCGAAGGCGATAGTCGAAGCCGTCTCGGACTTGACGTTTCTGCACCTGCGTTTCCACGGTTTCTCGGGCGGGCAGTGGACCGACTCGGCGGTACGACGCTACGTCACCGATGCCGGCGACCTGCTGCCGCGGCTGCACATACTCGTCCGGTCGGACTGCACCACGCGCAACAAGCGACGGGCCGCGGCGCTGTCGGCGGCGTACGACAGGCTCGAAGAGCGGATCGTCAAGATCCAAGCCGAGGAAGACCTCAACGCCGTACGGCCGGACCTTGACGGCAACGAGATCATGCAGATTCTCGGGATTCCCGGCGGCCCAATGGTCGGCAAGGCGTGGAACTACCTCAAGGAACTGCGCCTGGACCGCGGCCCGATGCCCCGCGACGAGGCCGTCGCCGAACTCAAAGAATGGGCCCGCGACAACCTCGGTAGCTGACCTGAATCCACCCCGGTAGCTGACCCGCGACAACCTCGGCAGCTGACCCTCAGCCGCCCCGGTAGCTGACCCGCGACAACGCCGACGACCGACCTGAATCCACCCCGGTAGCTGACCCGCGACTCCCCGGCGACCGACCTGAATCGGGTGTTCCAATACAAATGTGCCGGGTCGCAGCAGTCCGGACTCTGTGGCGCTGCGTCTTGGCACATTTGTATCGATGTCCTCCTGCGATCGCCGTTCCCGACCGCGTTATCGAGCCGAATCCGCGCTTGAGTGCGGCGTCGTGCGCGTCACCGGGGCGGGAAGAATCGGCGCCATTCGGCCGAAAACCGCCGGGGCAAACCGGTGACACCGCGCGCTACGAGCGCGTCGCGCACCCGGGTCAAGGTCTGTAGCGGATCTCGGTAGATGCCGGGTGAGGTTATAACCACCAGCCGCCACCCGTCGGACTCAAGTTCCTCGCGACGAAGAATGTCGCGGTGCCACTGCCTCGAGTCGTCGGCGTGTTGGCGACCGTCGTACTCGGTTGCCAACTTGATGTCGGGGTATCCCATGTCGAGGCGGTAGACGACTACGCCGGAGTCGTCGCGCAGCATCACATTGACAGTTGGCTCGGGAAGGCCGGCCAGAACGATGAGCATCCGAAGCAGTGACTCGGTTGGCGAGTCGACCTCGGCCCGGACGTAGGCCGCAGCGCGCCGAGCCGCCGCCGCGTGATCGCCGCTGCAGGCGGCGCAATAAGCGACAATTTGTTCGCGAGTGAGCCCGAGCTGTCGGATCATCGCGTCGCCCACAACAACGAGTTCGACTAAATTGAGGATCCCGGCGAGCTCGATGAACTGCTGTAGCGGCGGCGACACGCGTAGCCCTTGGTAGATCATGTAGTCGGATCCAGGCAGGGTATGGCAGGCGAGCCCCGCGCGTGGGCGCCGGTCGCGTTGGTTGAGGACCGTCACATGCACGTCTGCTGTTGCCGCGACCGGCAGGCCCATGAGTTGAGCGGCGGTGGTGTGGCTTATATGCGCCGTACCCGGGTGTACGGCGAGAGCTGCCGCGGCTCGTGTCCATGGGCTGTCTGGGGTGCCCGCCTCGACGTAGACACCGCTAACGACCCGTCGAAACTTCGGCCCGGCAAGCAGTCCACGGCTGAGGCCCGCTTCGCGCGCCTGCGCTGACGTGAATGGGCGGCGAAGGTTGAGTGAGACTTGCATCCGTCGAGCCTGCCAACTCCTGCGGGCGCGTGCATAAGATATCCACAGGCGCGTACGGCGTAACCTCCCCAGCTGTGTTGCCCAGCCGGGCACAAATGTGACGATCCTCAGCGGTCACGGCCGCTCGGTGCTGCGAGTGGGCACATTTGTGCTTGGATGCGGGGCGGCGACCGGGGTTTCCGCGGCTGGTGGTTACGTGGGTTTGGATGCGGGGCGGCGACTGTGGTTCTTGCGGCTGGTGCTTACGTGGGTTTCTTGCGGGCGGCGACCAGCGCGGCGCGGCGTACCTTTCCGGCGTCGTCGCGAAGCGGTTCGGTGACGCGTTCGAACGACCGCGGGATCTTATAGCGCGCCAGGTGCTCCGCCAGGTGGTCGCGAAGGTCGTCATCGGTCAGCGGCGTCTCGAGCTGCACGAGCGCGTGCGGCACGTGGCCTAGGTCCTCATGTTCCAGCCCGATCACGACCGCCGAGCTGACTTGTGGGTGTTCGAGCAGTGCCGCTTCGACCTCGGCGGGATAGACGTTCGCGCCGCCGACGACGATCATGTCGGACTTGCGATCGGCGAGGTAGAGATAACCCTCGGCGTCCATGGAACCCATGTCGCCGACGGTCTCCCAGCCGTCGCCTATGGTCTGCGCCTCGGCACCGATGTAGCGGTACGGCGCAGCCTGGCCTTCGCCGCGGCGCATCCAGATCTCCCCGACCTCGCCGGCCGGTAGCGGTGACCCGTCGGGTCCGAGCACGATCATCTCCCCGACGACCGGCCGCCCGACGGTGCCGGGATGGGCGAGCCATTCGACGCCGTTGACGACGGTCACCGACTGCACCTCGGTGCCGGCGTACAGCTCGAGGACGGCCTCGGCGCCAAGCCAGTCGATCCAAGCGTGTTTGAGCCACGCCGGGCACGGCGCGGCCATGTGCATGACGTTGCGCAACGAGCTCACGTCGTACGACGTCCGCTCGGATTCGGGAAGACGCCAGATGCGGTTCATCATCGTAGGTACGGCGTACATCCAGGTCACGTCGTACGTCTCGATCAGCCGCAACGACTCGGCGGCGTCGAAGCGCGGCATCAGGACGATGTGGCCACCGAGGGACAGCCCGCAGAAGGACAGCGTGAACGGCGCATTGTGATACAGCGGACCGGTGATCAGAATTGTGTCGTCGTCCTGCATGCCTTGGACCCGCGCGAAGGGTGTGAGGTTGTCCGCCTCGGCGCGGTCACCAGCCACGATGAGCTTCGGCCGACCGGTGCTGCCACCGGAGGTCGGCGCCTTCAGGGACGCCGCCGCGCCCATGTCGAACGCCGAGTCCGACAGATCGGCCGACGGTTCGAAGCCAGGCGGTACGACGGTAAATCCGGGCGCGTCCTGCTCGCTGATCCCGACAACCAGGGTCGGCTCGGCCAGCGCAATGATGGCCGCCGTCTCGCGCCCCGGCAGTCGCGACGAGATCGGCTGCGGAGTGGCACCGCATTTCCAGGCCGCGATGGCGGCGGCCAGGAACTCGATGCTGTTGGGAAGCCCGATCGTCACGAACGAATCTTTCGTGACGCCGAGTTCTTGGTAGGCGCGCGCGAGCCGGTTGGTACGCCGATCCAGCTCGATTCTGGTGATCGTGTCCGCGCCGCAGGTGATGGCCGGCCGGTCCGGCGCTGCCTGCGCGAGCTCGGCGAACCTCGCAACCAGAGTCTGCGGTGGCGCTTCAGAGAGTGTTTCGCTGTTCAACCGGCGTACCTCTTCCTTGTGTGGACCGACGTGCGTCATTCTTACCCGTGCTTGTTCTTCTTGCTGACGTAGCGGTAAACGGCGCCGGTGATCACGTACAGCACCGCGCAACCGGTGTAGAAGCCGAAGGACCGCCCGTCATGCGGCAGCGTAAATGCGGCGATCACGATGCCGATCACGAACGCTGCGTTGAACAGCGTGTCGTAGACGGTAAAGACGCGGCCGCGGTACGACGAGAGCACCGACTCTTGGATGATCGTGTCGCTGCAGACCTTGGCACCTTGACCGGCGAAGCCCATCACGAACCCCGCGATCAGCACCAGCCATCCGTTTGCCGGCAACAGCAGCAGCATCGAAATCGTGCCGCCGACGCCGATGGTCAGCGCCACCCACGCGCTTTTGCCAATGTCTCGGGTGATCGCGGGCGTGACTAGTGCGGCGAGTCCTGCGCCGAGCCCACCGAGGGCCAGCGCCTGGGCGACGCCACCGAGGTCGTTACGCAGCAGCCCGGACGCGTGGACATGCCACTTGAACAACAGCAGGATGCCAACGGTCATAGCGCCGAAAACAAACCGGTGCATCGCAACCGCGATCATCGCGCCGGCGCATGCGGGTCGTTCGCGGAGGTGCGCCACACCCTGGGCCATGCCTCGCACCACGTGGAGGAAGCCGGAGCGATTCGCGCGGTCCTGCGCGGAGGGGCCGAGCGTGTCCTTGCCGAACCTGGACATCACTGCCGCGGCAAGGAAACTGCCGATGGTGGCCGCGACACACGTGATCGCGTAGCCATGGTCATCCTTGCCGGTGAAGAAGAGGATGGCGATAGCCGCGCCGCCGCCGATAATGGTCGTCACCGTGCCACTCGTCGTGGTGAAGGCGTTGGCGCTGACCAGCACGCGTCGCTCGACGACGTACGGCAGGCATGCGGAGAGAGCGGAGAGAAAGAATCTGCTCAGCGATAGCGCGAGCAGCGCCAGCACATAGAGGCTCATCTGTTGCGCGCCAAACCAGATGGTCGCGGCGACACACAGTCCGAGTACGCCGCGGGTGATGTTGGAGGCGACCATCAAGTTGCGTCTGCTCAGCCGGTCGAGGAAGACGCCCACGAACGGCCCGATGAGTGAGTAGGGCAGCAGCAGGACCGCGAAACCAGCGGCGAGGTCCGCGGGGGTTGACGCGTGCTGGGGGTTGAAGAACACCGACCCGGCGAGACTGGCCTGAAACATGCCGTCGGCGAACTGCGCGAGAAGTCGAGCGAAGTAGATGCGCCGAAAATCGCGTTCTTTGAACATCTTTTTCAGCGCGTGTGAGCCGCGCATAGCGTGCAGATGCTCCTCTAGATGAGGAGCGTGCGTCGGTGGCGTGGTCACATGCGTCAGCCTACGGGTTTGCTGCCTTCCCTACCTATCGCGATCTGTAAGTTCAATCCCATGCCGAGGTGTCGGTATGGCGGTGCATAGAAGTTGGCGCATACGGGTAATTTCTCCCGTATGACGAGCACCGATGATCCAGACGGCGACGGCTCCGGGCCACGCAACGCCGACGTACCCGGCCCCGACCGCGCCAATCCGGGTGGTGACCCGCCTAAATCCAGTGAGTCAACGCCATCGGGCGAGACAGAGCGTGCCGCCACCGAGCGACGTCGGTTGGCGCGGATTACCGGAAGAATGACCGCGCTACGTCATCAACGTGCCGCAGAATTAGGCGCCGCTCACGCCGATGCGATGGTCACGGGCGAATATGCCGCGGAAGGTAGCGACGAGCCTGTGCACTTCCGGCCGTTTCGGACCGGGTTCTTCGGCGCGATCGGCGTAATACTCGCCTACATCACGTACCTTGCACTCGAGTCAATTCGAGACACGCTGGTCGTGATAGCGATCGCCGCCGTGGTCGCGATCGGGCTGGAGCCTGCCGTCCAGTTCTTCATCCGACGCAAGTTTCGTCGGGCCTGGGCGGTGACGACGGTCTTCTTCATTTTGCTCGGAGTGCTCGCGGCCGCGGTGTATGCCATCGTGCCGCCGATCGTCACCGAAGTAATCGCGTTCGCGCAGTCGATCCCTTCACTCGTGAAAAATCTGCAGAACAACTCGACGATCAAGGACATCGACAACAAGTTCCACATCATCGATCAGATCCAGAGCTCCGGGATGCTACAGAAGATCGGCGGCGGCGCGGCCGACAGCATCCTGACCGCGGGAGTTACGGCCGCGGGCGTCGCGCTTGACCTGCTCATCATCCTCATCCTCGCGCTGTTCTTCCTCGCGGGCTTCCCGAAGATCAAGGAAGCGGCGTACCGCTTGGCGCCGGCCTCGAAACGGATCCGGGTCGGCGAGCTCGGCGACAAGGTCCTTAAGCAGATGGGCGGTTATCTATCCGGCGCGACGATCGTCGCCGTGCAGGCTGGCGTGGTCGCAGGAGTCTTCTCGGCGATCGTGGGGCTTCCGTATCCCTGGGCCATCGCCCTTGCCGCAGCCATCCTCGACTTCATCCCGGTCGTCGGTCCGGTCATCATCGGCGTGGCAATGACGTTGCTCGGTTTTACCCAGTCGTTGCTGATCGGCATCATCGCGGGACTGTTCTATCTTGCCCAGCACCTGTTCGAGGCTTACTGGCTCTACCCGCGCGTGATGCGCCGCCAGGTTGACATCTCGACCGCGACGGTGGTGGTGGCGATCCTGATCGGCAGCGCACTGCTCGGCGTCACCGGCGCACTGCTCGCAGTGCCAGTCGCGGCGGCCGTGCAACTGATCGTCCGCGAGGTCGTCGTACCGATCCAGGATCGCTCGTAACATGAGTGCATGGCACTTGATCGCGCACTGTTGGTGACTTTGAAGTCGACCACCCTCGGCATACTCGTGACGTTGAAGCGTGATGGCCGTCCGCAGCTGTCCAACATCAACTTCCATTACGACGAGGCGCGCGCGCTCATCAAGGTTTCAGTGACCGACGATCGTGCCAAAACCCGCAACCTGCGCCGCGATCCGCGAGTGTCACGGCACGTCAGCAGCAAGGACGGATGGTCGTACACGGTGGTCGAGGGTACGGCGCAACTCTCCGAGGTCGCTCGCGAACCAGACGATGCCGCGGTCGAGGAGCTTGTCGAGCTTTACCGTTCGCTCGTCGGTGAGCATCCCGATTGGGACGACTACCGTCGCGCGATGGTCGCCGACAAACGAGTGGTGCTACGAATCCCCATCGACCGGGTATACGGCGCCCCCGCTCGCTAGTAGTTCGGCGCCCTGGTCCGGCCCGCGCCAACGCGCTCTGTCGGGTGGTTTCGCGCTTCCGACCCGGCCGAGTCCGCTTTCGCGGGTCGTTCCTCGCGCCACCAACAATCCCCGAAAAACACGGCATGACCACTAGACAAGCAGCGCGATAAAGATTAAAATCGAACATATGTACATCGATCATACGTACTAGTAGTGCACTGGGTCGGAAGGGTGGTGAGTGCTTGTGAGCGTGGCGTACCTGCCCGTACGGGACCTGCTCACCGAGGGCCAGCGCGCCCTTGCCGATGCGGCCCGCGAACTGATCGCCACTGCTACCCGGGGCGCGCTCAGTGGGCTGGGGCCGAGAGATTTGCTCGCGTTCACCGGTGACCTCGAGAAGATCCGGAACAGTCTCGCCGCCCTGGACCACGCGATCGTCGGGGCGCTGGAGGACACCCGCGCGGCGGAGGTCCTGACCACGCGGAACGCGGTCACTCTGCTCACCGAAACGCTGCGGATTACTCGTTCCGACGCGTATGCGCGGGTCGAGGCCGCGAAGAGACTCGGAGAGAGGGTCACTCTCGGTGGGCAGGCGATGCCGCCGGAACGGGCCTACCTCGCCGACCGGCAACGAGCGGGCCGGGTCACGCCCGCCCAGGCTCGGGTCATCCACAAGATGCTGCACCGCCTCCACGGCCGTCCCGACATCGACCCCGCGGACCTGGACGAGGCAGAGACCATCCTGACCAACCACACCGACACTCTCGGGCCCCGCGACCTCGAGCACCTCGCGGCGGAGATCATCGACCGGCTCGACCCGGACGGCAACGAGCCGGTCGACGACGAACGCCAGCGGCAGCGTGCCCTGCACTTACACGACAACGGGAAGGTCACCGGATTTGTGACCGCGGAACTGCTCGCGAAACTCCGCGCCGCTCTGAACCCGCTCGCCGCGCCGAGGCCCGCCGACGAGTCCGGGCGGGACACGCGGACCGCCGGGCAGCGGATGCATGACGCACTGCTGGACGCGCTCAACCGGCTCCTGGACACGAACCCCAGTACCGCTCGTGGCGGTACGCGGGGGACCGTGATCACCACGATCCGTCTTGAGGACTTGATGAGTGGCTGCGGGTACGCGAGTAGCACGCACGGCGTGCAGGTCCCGGTCCGTGATCTGATCGCGGAGGCCGCGCACTTGCGGTTCCTGCCGGCGGTCCTGGACGCGCACGGCGTCGTGCTCTACCTGGGCCGGGCGACCAGGCTCGCGACTGGTAGTCAGTACATCGCCCTGGTCACGCGGGACGGCGGCTGTTCGTTTCCGGGCTGTGATGTGCCGCCGGAGTGGTGCCAAATCCACGAGCGCCGTGAGGCGCTGATCGATCGAGTGGAGGTGAGAGACCACCACCATTGCCCTGTCGTAGCAGGGTGATTGAAGCTAAGGGGCAG